>DNQL01000036.1 GCA_003500765.1 Elusimicrobiota bacterium
ACCCGGCCCGCCACATGCCTCGCGCGAAGTTCTCCGCCGTCGCCAAGGCCCCGGCCTCCGGCTTCCTCTACCGCCTCGACGCCAGGACCATCGGCCACGCCAGCGTGGTGCTGGGCGCGGGCCGCGGCAAGGCCGAGGATAAGGTGGACTTCGGCGCGGGCCTGATGCTCGCGGCCAAGCTGGGCGACCGGCTGGAGAAGGGCGCGCCGCTGGCGACCATCTACTCCTCGGATAAAAAGAAGCTCGCCGAGGGCGTGAAGATGTTCATGTCCGCCGTCGAGGTGAAGAAGTCGAAGCCCTCCAGGCCCAAGCTCATAAAGGAGATACTCGTCTGATGAAGAACGTATTCGTCTCCACTCACCCCCTGGTTCTCGACAAGGTGGCGAGGCTGCGCGACCGCCGCACCAATGTCGCCGATTTCCGCCGCGTCATGGGCGAGATCTCGATGCTGCTGGGCCACGAGGCTCTGGCGGAAGCGAAGCTCAAGAAGGTACGCGTGCGCACTCCGCTGGGCGTCTGCGAATCGCAGGCGCTGGCGCAGGACCTGGTCTTCGTCGCCATCCTGCGCGCCGGCCTGGGCCTGCTCGACGGGCTTATGAGGCTGGCCCCGGAGGCGAAGCTGGCCCATATCGGCCTCTACCGCGACGAGGAGACGCTGCGGCCGGTCAACTACTATGTCCGGTTCCCGAAAGACATTTCGTCGAGTTTCGTCCTGCTGGCCGACCCTATGCTGGCCACCGGCGGCTCCGCCGTGGAGGCGGTCAATATCCTCAAGGCGCGCGGGGCCAAAAAGATAGCCTTCGTCTGCCTGATAGCCTCAAAAGAAGGACTGCGTAAGCTCGCCGCGGCCCATCCCGACGTGCCGATATACGTGGCCACCGTCGACGAGCGGCTCAACGGCGCCGGCTACATCATGCCGGGACTGGGCGACGCCGGCGACCGCATGTTCGGCACCAACTGACGCCATATAGAACATAAATGAAAAAGGACGGCCGGGGGGCCGTCCTTTTTCATTGCGGGGAGCGGGTCAGTGGGCCTGGTGGGCTATCTTGACCAGCATGTCCTTGTCGAGTATCTTGAGCGACTTGGTCTCGCGCTTTATGACCTTCTTCTTCTCGAGGTCCGCGAGGATGCGCACGACGGTCTCCAGCGCCAGGCCGGTGATCTCGGCGATCTCGGTGCGCTTGATGCCGTGTATAGTGGGCACGGAGGTGTTCTTGCTTTTGAACGAGACGTGCGTCAGAAGCGTGGACGCGACCTTGGCCTTGGCGGGCTTGTAGGCCGTGTCCTTGAGCTTGAACTGTATGCGCTTGACCTCGTTGGCCATCTTCTTGAGCATCAGCGGGTAGGTCTTGGGGTATTTCTCCAGGAAGGAGACGAAACTGCGGCCGTCTATGTGCGACAGCGTAACGGCGTTCATGGCCTCGGCGTTGCAGAAGTACTCGGTGCCGGAGAACAGGGCGATATGGCCGAAGAGTTCGCCGGGGTGGCGTATCCAGGTTATCATCTGCTGGCCCTTGGCGTCGGTGCTGTAGACCTTGGCGCGGCCCCTGCAGACCACGTAGATGCCGGTGGGCTTCTGCGTCTCGGAGTAGATTATCTGGCCGTCCTTGAGCTGCAGCACGCTGCGGCCCTCGTTCCAGGCCTTCTGGGCCGGCGCTTCCAGCGCGTCGAAAATGCAGTTCTGCCGGAACTGGCAGACATAACAGTTTGTCTTTGTTTTCACTGAGCTTTCCATTTCCCTTTTTCCCCCTGCCTTTATATCACCCTTATTATAGCAAATTGCTGCCTTTCTCCGTCGGGAAGCGCGAAATATGATAAACTTTCATCGATTCGCATGAAGAAAGATATCGGCAGGCTCGGCGGGGAATCGCTGATCTACGGACTATCCACGGTCGCGGCGCGGTTGCTCAATTTCCTGCTGATGCCGTTCTACACGCATTACCTCCCCCCGTCGGGCTACGGCGTGGTGGCGGCGGTCTTCTCCTACATCGCCTTCCTGAACATAATCTACCATTACGGCCTGGACCAGTCGTATATGCGCCACCGGGCCGAGGACGCCGGCCGGGCCTGGCGCTCCTCGCTGGCCTGCCTCCTGGCCTCCACTGCTTTTCTGACCGCCCTGATGCTGCTCTTCCCCTCCGCGCTGGCGGGGCTGGCGGGCATAGGCGCGGACTCCGGGCGCCTGGTGCTCTACGCGGCCGCCATACTGGCGCTGGACACGCTCTCGCTGCTTCCCTTCGCCGAGCTGCGCATGCGGCATAAGGCTCTGCGCTTCGCGGCCGTACGTACCGTCTCCATCGCGCTCAATGTGGCGCTCAATGTCTATTTCCTGGCCGGGCGGGGCATGGGCGTCGAGGGAGTCTTCCTGGCGAACATAATTTCGTCGGCGCTCTCGCTGCTGCTGCTCTCGGACCTGCTCTTCTCCGCCCTGCCGTCTTTCGACCGGGAGATGGGGCGCCGCCTGCTCTCTTTCGCGCTGCCGCTGCTGCCCGCCGGGCTGGGCGCGATGGCGGTGCAGGTCATCGACAGGCCGATAATGCTGGCCCTGTCGGGCGAGGCCGCCGTCGGCCTCTACCAGGCCAGCTACCGCCTGGGCATCTTCATGATGCTGGTGGTCAGCATGTTCGACGCGGCCTGGCGGCCTTTCTTCCTGGAGCGGGCGGATAAGCCGGAGGCGCCGCCCGTGTTCGCGCGCGTGCTGACCTATTTCACGGCGCTGGCCGCCTGGACGCTGGTCGGCGTCTCGCTGCTCATCGAGGACGCGGTGAAGGCCGACCTGGGCGGCTTCTCGCTGATACACCCGGATTACTGGGCCGCCCTGCCGATAATCCCGGTGGTGCTGGCGGCTTACCTGTTCAACGGCGTATACGTCAATTTCCTCGCGCCGGTCATCATAGCCAAGCGCACCGGCGAGATACTTAAAGTCACTCTGGCCGGCGCGGCCGCCAGCGTGGCCGGCAACTTCCTCCTCATTCCGCCCTTCGGCGCCATGGGAGCGGCCGCCGCGGCCCTGCTGGCTTACGCCGTCATGGCCGGGCTCATGTACCGCGCCGGGCGGGGGCTTATGGCCGTTCCCTACGAGTGGGGACGCCTGTCGCGGCTGGCTGCGGTCGCCTGCCTCTTCCTGGCCGGCCATTACGCCTTCGGTTCCGGCACCCACGGCGCGGCCGCTTTCGCCCTGAAGTCCGCCGCCGCCCTCCTTTTCCCCGCCGCCCTCTGGCTGACGGGCTTCTTCCTGCCCGGCGAAAAAGCCGAGGCCGCCGCCCTCTTCGCGCGTTTCGCGCGGAAAAAACCGGCGGCCTGAAGACCGACCGTAATAATTCTTATTTTTCCTGCTGTATGGCGCCGAAGGCGGCCACGCCCAGCGCCGTGGTTATAACGCAGAAGCCCAGCAGCGCGGAGAGGCTTACCAGCGGCGGGAAGTAGCCGTAGCCGATGAGGACGAAGCGTATCAGGTCCACCGCGTAGGTGACCGGGTCGAACAGCGCGACCACGCGGATGTAAGGCGCCGCCGTGGCCAGGTCGAACAGCGCGCCGCTGAAGAAGAACATCGGCCAGGTAAGGAAGCTCATAACAAGCCCGAAGCCCTCCATCGATTTCATCCGCGCGCCGATGATGAGCCCGATATTGGTGATCATGTAGGCCACCGGCACCGCGGCCGCGAGACAAAGCAGCAGTTTCCACAATGTCAGCGGCATGACGAAGGCCATGCCGATAGCCAGCAGCAGCAGCGTCTCTATCAGCCCGCCCAGCATTCCCCCCAGCGCCTTGCCCATGAAAAGCGTGGTCCGCGAGATGGGCGCTGCCAGCACTTCCTTCAAAAAGTCCAGGCGCTTGTCCCAGATGATGTAGAGCCCGTAGGTTATCGAGGTGAAGAGTATCACCATCGCCACTATGCCGGGGAAGATGAACTGCTGGTAGGAGTAGCCCTCTACGGGGCTGGAGCCGGAGAGCCCCTTGCCGACGACGAAGAGGAACAGCAGCGGCGAGACCAGTATGGAGGCGATGCGCTCCTTCTCCCTGAAATAGATCAGGGCCTCTCTCATCAGCAGCGCGTAGATGGCGGGAAAGTTGAACATGGTCAGCGCCTGTTCTTGCTCTGGGCTATGCGTTCGAACATCGAATGGTTCTCAGTCTCGTCCTTTATCTGGTGGCCGGCGAACTTGAGGAAAACGTCGTCGAGGGTGACGCGTCGGACCTCCACCTCTTCCACGTCGCCGGCGGCCTTGAGCAGGGCCTGCAGGTTGCGGCCTGAATCGTCCAGTGTCAGCCGGACTCGCCCGTCCTCCTCGATGCCCTCGCTGATGAAAGGCAGGTGTTTGACCTTCTCCAGCGTGCCGGGCGCGCATCGCAGGTAGACTATGTCCCGGCCCACCTTGCGCTTGAGCGCGTCCGGGGTGTCCAGTTCGATTATATGCCCCTGGTCGATGATGCCGATGCGGTCGGAGAGGCTGTCGGCCTCCTCCATGTAATGGGTGGTCAGTATTATCGTGGTGTCGCCGGCTTCCTTGAGCCCGCGTATATACGTCCAGACGTCCTTGCGGCTGGCCGGGTCCAGGCCCAGCGTCGGCTCGTCGAGGAAAAGCACTTTCGGCCGGTGTATGAGGCCGCGGGCTATCTCAAGCCGCCGGCGCATGCCGCCGGAGTAGGTCTTTACGAAGCTGTCGGCGCGGCCCGTCAGCCGCACCAGTTCCAGCATGGTATCTATGCGCCCGTTTATCTCGGCGCGCGGCACGCCGTAGAGCAGCGAATGAAGCCAGAGGTTCTCCCGCCCGGTCAGAAGGTCGTCCACGCTGGGCTCCTGGAATACTATGCCGATATTGCGGCGCACGGACAGGGGCTCTCGGTTTATGTCCCGGCCCGCCACCAGCGCGGTGCCCGAGGTGGCTTTAAGCAGCGTGGAGAGAAGGTTGATGAGAGTGGTTTTGCCGGCGCCGTTGGGCCCGAGCAGGCCGAACACTTCCCCCTCGCGTATCTCGAGGTTGATGGAGTCGACGGCCGTCAGCGCGCCGAAGCGCTTGGTCAGGTCCGTGGTGATTATCGCCGGCGGCATAGGTAGATTTTAGCAAATAACAAAAAAGGACCCCGCCGGTTCGCGGCGGGGTTCCCGTATCCGGCTCTTTCTTCTTTAGAACAGGAGGCCGAAGCTGACCGCCACGCCGACTTTGGTCGGGATATCGTTATCGTCCAGCGTGGTTTTCTCGCTGCTGATGACGCCCGAGACGTCCAGGTGCATGAAGAGCAGGTTCAGGCCTGTGCCCAGCGTATAGGCCAGTTCTGAGTCGCTCTCGGCTATGTTCTTCATTATGCCCGCGCGCAGCGGGATATTGAAGGCCTTGCGGTTGAAGACGTTTATCTCGGTGCCCAGCGCCAGCTGGCGGGACTTGAAGCCGTCTACCGCCGTGTCGTTCTTGGTCAGGTCCACGTCGGCGGCCAAGGTCCAGAAGTTGAGCGGGTTGAACGCCAGGCCCAGGCGCACCTGCCGGTCCAGCGTATAGGTCCCCCCCACTGTATCGGGGCGGTCGAACTTTGGGCTGTTGAGATTGCGGCCCACTATGCCTATGCGCGGGCGGAACGGCACGCCCGGGTACTTGGCGTTGACGTTCCACAGCAGGCCGAGATCGGCCGCCGGCGCCCAGCTGGATTTAGCGTCTTCGAGCATGTCGTCGAAGGCGTCACCAGTCTCGGAATTGCTCATGAACTCGAAGGTGGAGGTCGCTATGCGGCCGTTCACCATCTTGAGGTTGGCTCCCAGCGAGAGGCCGCTGAGATACTTGTCCATGTTCCACGCGTAGCCGGCGGCTACCTCGACGAAAGAGGCCGCGTCCAGGGTAAGGTTGGAGGTGTTGTCCGTGTAGCTGCCGCCGCTAAGAGCGCCGGCCAGTACGGGCGCCGCGGAATCGGCGTACTGCGCGATCAGGGCCGCCGCCTGGGAAACCTCTTCCGGAGAGATGTTCTGCGAGTCCGCGTAATTCGCCAGGGCGATGGCCAGGGTGTCGTTGTCAGTTATACTGCCGTCGCACTGGCCGCCGCCGCAGAACAGATTGTATACGGATTCGGTCGTAGTCGTGTCCAGACTGTCCAGTGCCGCTTCCAGTTCATTGGCCGCGGTAGTATAAGCGGCATCGTTCAGAGAGCCGCCGGTGCCGGTCGTGAAGATGCTGTTCCCGGTGGAACCCAGGTTCAGGTTATTGACATCGATGAACGGATTGGCGCCCACGGAAGTGAAATTATTGACCGAGAGAGCCACCTTGGAGAATTTGAAATTAACTCCTCCGTTCGCTTCCACCAGTATTCCTTTGCCCGGCTTGTTCATATCCGACAGGAGGGACATGGTCTTTACGAAGTCGGCCGCCTGCTGAGGGGTTATGGCCCCGCCGGTCTCCTGGGCGGTCTGGATGGCGTTGAGCTGGTCGGCCATGTCTCCTATCTCGCTGGCGTTCTTAACTATGCCGCCGGTGAATTCGGCCATCGCTCCTACGGGTATTTCCATGCCGGAGACATTGGCGCTGGTCTTGACCAGGCCGGCCGGGTTCCAGTACTGCGCTATCGGGCCCTGGGCCACGGCCACGAAGGCGCCGCCCATGCCCATAGGCCTGGTGCCCAGCACCTGCCATTGCTCGGCTCCCGCGGCCGCGGCGAAAGAGAATAATGCCGTCAGCGATACGATAAGTGTTTTCATACGTTCTTTGCCCTCCCGGCCGCGCTGTGGCGGCACAATTCAGATTCTAGCAGACATAATCCGTTAAGGCTAGGTGATTTTGGTTATAGCCGCAGGTGCTCACCGAAGAAGAGACCCACGCGGCGCTCGTATTCCTTGCCGGCCGCGCCGGAAGCCTGGCCGTGGTCGGCGCCCGGGACTATCCAAAGCTCCGCGTGCGGGAAAGCTTTCTTCAGCTCTTCGGAATGCGACGGCGGGATGGTCCTGTCCGACGAGCCGTGTACGAGAAGCAGCGGGTCGGCGCCGGGTCCGGCGGCGTGGCGCGCGTCG
>DNQL01000225.1 GCA_003500765.1 Elusimicrobiota bacterium
TCCCGGGTCAGCGGTCCGGCTGCGGTGTCGGTGTGCGGTGCGGTGTGTTCCCGCGGTCGCGGTCCTCGGTAGCGGTTGCGGTGCGGTTGCGGTCGCCGGTCCGCCTGTGCGGTGTGTTCCGAGTAGCGAGCCCCCGTCGTCCTGACGGGGGCCCGCTTTTTTATACCCGCTTTTACCGCTTAATAGTTGATTATCAGCGACACGCCGGTTATGGTGTCCTTGCGCGTGAACCCGGCGCCCGGCTTGTTTACCAGCTTCCACACATACGACGCCTTCAGCGACATATGCGAGTTGATCGAAGCTATCAGCGCGGTCTCGGTGTTTACGCGGTAGCCGTCGGAGTCGTCGAGGTTGCCCACCCATTCCGCGTCCTGGCTGGCGTTGGCGGTGGGGGAAAGCGTCCTGGTGTACTTGGCGTAGAGCCGGTAGGTGCCGAAAGCCTCGTTCTCGGAGGTCCTGCGGTCCTCCCAGATGTAACCGGCGCCGGCCTCGGCGAACAACTGGTCGTTGGGCCTGTCCGTTATATGGCGCCCGAGACCGAGACCGGCGTCCCAGCGGTCCTGTATATTGGCGAAGCGGTTCTTCTCCCAGCCCACCTTCTCGAAGGCGTAGTTCCTGCCCGTGAACTTGAAGCTCACCTTCTCCGAGGCGTTGTACTGCTCGGCCGTGGTGGTGCCGCCGCTGTTGGAGCCCAGCCCGCCGGCCGCCAGCTCCAGGGCGGCCTTCGTCCAGTCGTAGTTGAACAGGTTCTTGGCCGAGAGCGTCGAATTCTTTGAATTGCCAGTCGTCTTCACGTAGGAGAGCTCGGCGGCGTCCTTCCACGGCTTGGCCTCGTCGGCCGCCACGGCCGGCGCCGCGATAATGAAAGCTAAAAGCGCTGTTGCGAATGTTTTCATCGTTCTTTTCTCCTTGAATGACCGGACGCTCTTTCCCCTCACGCTAAAATAATACTACTTTTTGGGAAAATGCTAGAATTTCGCCTCCTATGTCGATAATAAACCGCTCGCTTAAAGTCATCGAGAAAGCCGGCAACGCCCTGCCTCACCCCGTCTCCATCTTCGCCATACTCGCCGGCCTCGTCGTCGTTCTCTCCGCGATAGGCGCCTGGGCGGACCTCTCCGTCGTCCACCCCGGCACCGGCAAGGCCATAACGGTCGTGAACCTGCTCTCGGTCAGCGGCCTGCACCGCATACTGACCGGCACCGTCTCCAACTTCACCAATTTCGCGCCTCTGGGCACCGTGCTCGTGGCGATGATCGGCATCGGCATCGCCGAATACAGCGGCCTCATCGGCGCGCTGATGCGCCTGCTTGTGCTCTCGGCCCCGCCGCGCATGCTCACCGCCGTCATCGTCTTCGCCGGCATCGTCTCCAATGTCGCCAGCGAGATAGGCTACGTCCTGCTGGTGCCGCTCTCGGCGATGATATTCCTGGCCGCCGGCCGCAACCCCATAGCGGGCCTTGCCGCCGCCTTCGCCGGCGTCAGCGGCGGCTACAGCGCCAACCTGCTGCTGGGCACCGTCGACCCGCTGCTGGCCGGCCTCTCCACCGAGGCCGCGAAAATAATCGATCCTTCCTATGTCGTAAATCCCGCCGCCAACTATTATTTCATGTTCGTGTCCACCTTCTTCCTGACGATAATAGGCACGCTGGTCACCGAGAAGATAATAGTCCCGCGGCTGGGCCATTACACCGGCGACGAGAAGGCCGAAAAGCTGCAGGGCCTCAAGCCCGAGGAGAAGCGCGGCCTGTTCTACGCCTTCCTGACCGCGCTGGCGCTGGCCGGCGTGATACTGGCGGGACTCGTGCCCGCCGACGGCTTCCTGCGCGCGCCCAACGGCGATTTCCTGCGCGGGCCGTTCATGTCGGGCATAGTCACCGTCATCTTCTTCGCCGCCTTCGCGCTGGGCCTGGCCTACGGCGCCGGCGCAAAGACCATCCGCAACGACCACGACGCGATGAAAGGCATGTCCAAGGCCATCGAGACGCTGGGCGCCTACATCGTCATCGTCTTCGTCGCCGCGCAGTTCGTCGCCTATTTCAACTGGACCAACCTGGGCCTGGTGCTGGCCGTAAAGGGCGCCGAGTTCCTCAAGGCCATGCAGCTGGGCCCGGTGCCGCTGATAATCTCGCTGGTGCTCATCTCCGCGGCCATCAACCTGGTCATGGGCAGCGCCTCGGCCAAGTGGGCCCTGATGGCGCCGGTCTTTATACCGATGTTCATGCTGCTGGGCTATTCACCCGAGATGACGCAGGCCGCCTACCGCGTGGGCGACAGCGTCACCAACATCATCTCGCCGTGCATGTCGTACTTCGCCTTCATCATCGCGCTGCTGCAGCGCTACGACAAGCGCTTCGGCATGGGCAGCCTCATCGCCACCATGCTGCCCTACACCGTTTTCTTCCTGGCGGCCTGGCTGGTGCTCCTGATAGCCTGGGTGCTGCTGGGCCTGCCGCTGGGCCCCGGCGCCTATATGCGGCTGGGATAATTCCGGGTCCTGGGTCTTGACATATAAAATCCGTGTGCTAACCTATAAAGGAGTCTGCGGCTCATTTAACGGGCGTCTGCAGACTCCTTTTTTTTGCAATTGGGGACACAATACCTATTTCGNNCGAAATAGGTATTGTGTCCCCAATTCTGTAAAATATCGCACATGAGGTTTTTAGGCGTTCCGCGCTACCTGCTGTTCATGGCGGCCTTCCTCGCCGCCGTCCTTACCGCCATCTACCTGACCCTGCCGGTCAACCGCGTCAATATGCGCTCGCGGCTGGTCATGCTGGGCGACTTCGACGGCGACAACCGCTGGACCGCCGCCGACGCCGCCACGCTCGACCGCCTGGCCGCCGACCCCTTC
>DNQL01000315.1 GCA_003500765.1 Elusimicrobiota bacterium
CCGGCCACCGCGGGCACGCTCAGGCCGGGCGTTCCGCCGCCGGCGCTGACAAGGTTGCCGCTGTCGCCCGCGCCGATGTACTCGCCGGCCTTCTCGCCGTAGCCGGACCAGTTTATGCCGAGGTGGAAGCTGTTGTCCAGGGCCACCTCGACCAGCTTGGCCTCGATGAGGACCTGCTTGGGCATGCGGTCGAGGCTCTTCACGATCCTGGCCGCGGCCTCCAGGCCCATCGGAGTGTCGGTGATGATAAGGGCGTTATTGGAAGCGTCCACGTTGACCACGGAGGTCCGGCCCTCGGCGCCGGCGACGGAGACCAGCTGGTCCCTGACTTCCCCGGCCTTGGAGTAGTTGAGGAAGAAGATCCTGGTCTGGGGCATGGCCTTCTTCTGCTCCGACACGAAAGTCTGGGGGGAGGCGATCCGCAGGATGTTATCGCCCACCTGCTGGGTGGCCAGGCCCTTCACGCTGAGGACGGTCCTGAAGGCCTCGTCGAAAGGGACCTTGTTGAGGTTCATCGTAACGCTGCCGGAAACGTCGTCGCCGTAGATGATGTTTATACCGGCCTTGGCCGCGAGCATGGCGATGACTTCCTTTATGTCGGCCTCGTTGTAGTCGAAGCTCACCGGCTCCCTGGAAAGGGAATCCATTATATTGCGGGAGGAGGAGGCGGAACTGCGGGCGGCCGGCGCCGGCCGTATCACCGGCACGGATTCGCTCTTAAGGTCCGCCGCGGCGACCTTCAGCTCGGGCTCGGGCATGGACTCCGGGCTGGGAGTTATGACCCTCACCGAGGTAGAGGGGGCGACGGAAGAGACCGGGGAGTCCTTGATCTTCTTCCTGGGCTCAAAAAGCTTTCCGCCGACGACTACGACGATCTCGTTGCCCCTCTGGGTGATATCATAGACCGCCTTCTGCGTAAGGTCCATGACCACGCGGGCGACGCTGACAGGCGCCGTCTGATGCTGCCCCGTGCGCACTTTCTTGAGGAAGGTCCCGCCGGCCGGTATGTCCTCCAGGGTCTTAAGCCTGGCGTCCTGCAGCTCGACGACGATCCGGTCGGGGCTGCCGACGGTGAAGGACTTGTACTTCACGGGCCGGTCCGTGGTTATGTAAACGCTCTCGGCGGAAACGCGCACGCCTTTCACGGCCGCCGCCTCCGCGGCCGAGGCCAGCGGAAGGCATTGCGCCATGAGCAGCGCCGAGATCAGGATCGAAACTGGTTTTTTCATATTCATTTTTTCCCGTTATTCTAGGCTGTTAGCCGGCCGCGAGCGGCCGGGGTTACTTCCCGTGCAGGTTCAGCGTTACGGACGCCCCCCCCATGGTGAGCTCCACCTGCTTGCCGCGTATCGCGCCCCTGGCGCCGGGCACGACCTTCCGTTTTGAATCCAGCAGGTTGCCGCCTTTGAGGATGTAGACCGCCCCGGAGGCCTTGTCGGTCAGCATGGCCTGCTTGCCGGAGGAATCTTCCATGACGCCGGTAAGAGAAAGGCCCCCTATGGTCGAGCTGGAGAGCGCGGTCTCGGCCGCCGCGGCCGTCCCGCCGCCCAGCTTGGGCTTGTGATCGCCGAAAAAGGTCGACGGGATCATGGGGTCCCGGGCGTTGATAGGGCGGTAAAGCCCTTCCACCGTGGCGGCGGGGGTGGAGACCTCCACCGCCGCGGCGGTGGAGGGAGCCTGCGCGAAACAGGGGGAAGCGAGGGCGATGAGTATTATCTTCAGCATTTTTTACCCGTTGTAGAGGAAAGAGACCAGGGTGAAAGTCCCGTTCATGGATCCGGCCTTCCCGCCGGGCGTGGAGGTCACGGAGAGGTTCTCCATCGTTATGATACGCTCCTCCAGGGCCAGGGCGGTGAAAAAGCGGCCGATCCTGTGGTAGTCGCCGGTTATCGACACCGCGTAAGAGACGCGGGTGAAGTACTGTTCCTTGACCGACGAAGCGGAACCTATGGCGTTTATCGTCACGCCGTACTTGCGGCTCTTGTCCGTAAGCGTCTTTATGAGTTCCGGCAGCTGCTTATCCTTGGGCAGCTTCTTCTGGGCCGCTTCTTTCTCCAGCTTTAGGGAGGCGAGCTTGCCCTCGAGGTCCTTGAACTTGGCCTTCTGCTTCTTGGCGTTGTCTATCTCCTTCTCCAGCTTCTCGACCTTCACGGTGTCGGCCTGGAGCTGCTTGGAGTACGGGAACCAGAAGTAGAAGAGGTAGACGTAAACGAAAAGGCCGGCGAAAAGAAAGCCGCCGGCTATCATTCCGAGCTGATCCTTGGTGAGCTGTATTTCTTTCATGTTATTGGTTCGCGTACTTGAACGTTATCGGCGCCGAGTAGGTGGTCGAGCCTTCGGCTTCGGATATCGAAACGGCGCCCAGGGCCACGTCCGCGTAGCGGGGGTCCCTCTCCAGGTGGTTGATCCAGTAGGCCAGGTCGTACGGGGACCTGGACATGAGCGATATCGTCAGAGAGAGCGTGGTGTCCTTGAGCGTAGTGCCCATGCTGTTGAACCACATGCTGGCGGGCAGGTCCGACGTGACGTCCTGCATGAAGCGAGTATAGATCAGGCGGTTGCGGCTGATCTTGTTGATGGCGTCCAGGTAGCGCTGCACCTCGGCTATCTCGGCCTCTATGGTCTTCACCCTCTCGACGTCCTTCTTGAGGACTTTCATCTCGGCCTCGCGCTCGGCGAGCCGGATCTCCATGCGCTTGGCCCGGCTGAAATGCCAGCCGGAGACGAGGATGAGCACCGCGGCGACCGCGATGCCGGCCAGCACGGCCTTGGCGATAATGACCTTCCGGTTGAGCCGGTCGATGTACTCCTGGGGTATCAGGTTTATCTTTACCATGCTATTCCCAGTCCTTCATCCTGCGCAGGGCCAGGCCCGCGGCCACGGCGAGCGCCGGCAGCGTCTCCCTGGGTATGTTCCTGGCCATCGGCTGTTCGCCGAGGAAAGCGAAGGGATTGACGATCTCGACCGGGACCTTGAACTCCGCCGAGAGGAACTTGCTGATGTTCCCCAGGTTCGCGATGCCGCCGGAAACCATTATGCGCGACACGGAATTCTCCGCGCCCTGCGAAAGGTAGAAGTCTATGGAGCGGGCCACTTCCGTGTAGAGATCGCGCAGCACTCCCGTGGCGGCCTTGGAGACCGCGATGCCCTCTCTGTCGTAGTCGGATACCGCGGCCTGCTTCTCCTCGTCGGTGACCAGCAGGCCCTTGGCCTTCTTGAGGATGTCGGCGGCCATAGGCTCGGCCTTGAGCAGCTTGCTTATCGCCTTGTCGAAAGCGGCGCCCGCGATGAAGATGTCGCGCACGACCCGGGTGACGCCCTGTGAAACTATTGAAAGGTTGGTGACCTTGTGGCCGATATTGAGGAAGAGTACCGTGCCCTCGGGCTTGGGCTGCAGGCGCTCGTAGAGCGTCTCGAGCGCGAAAGAATCCACGTCGATGACCAGCGGCTCCAGGCCGGCCGCGGAGAGGATCTCCAGCTTGTCGGCCACGGCCTCTTTCTTCGCCGCGACCAGGACCGTGTCCATCTTGGGCTGCCCCTCTTCCGTCACGTCGTTGAGAACGTAGCAGGTGAGGTTCACGTCCTTGATATCGAAAGGGATGAACGGCTCGGCTTCCACGCCGAGCGTCAGGGCCAGCTCCTTCTTGCCGAGCTTGGGAAGCTTAACGTAGCGGACGATGACGGCGTTGCCGGAAATGGAAGCGGCGGCGTACTTGGCCGACACTCCCTTCTTCTTAAGATGGGACTTTATCTCCGAGGCGATGGCGATGCGCTTCTCTTCCGGGGTGGCGTCCGCCTTGAACGACAGCGGGATATGGCCCCAGTCCTTAAGCCTGAGCTCTTTTTTCTCTTCGGTGAAGCAGACTATCTTTACGGAATAGCTCCCGATGTCTATGCCGACGACATCCTTGGGAGGGAACATTTTTTTTATAAGATCTGCGATCATTTTTCCGCTTTTCGACCCCCGCGCGGCGGCTGATTCACGCCGGCCCAAAATCTTAGCGCTTATATATTACATAATTATTACAGCAAACGAACGTTTTGTCAAGGCGTTTCTTTTTCACAGTCAAGACCCAGGCTCCGCCTTCTCCGGAAAGAAACGCTTAAAAAGGAAAGAAGGCGGCCCGGACGGCGGATTCCGGACAGCGCGGCCGCGCCGCCGCTCTTGACCTGTCAACCGGGTCGGCGGGAACAGGGCCGCCGGGGGATCCGCGTGAAAACATCGCGCGGAGCGCTTGCATTATTATATATAGTATGATAATATAATATATTAAGGGCCGGGTAGGCCCTTTGGAGGGAAATTTAATGCATATCGAAAGAACCGAGTACAAGGGACAGCCGGTCATCATCCTCAAGCGCAGCGAGAGCGACAGGTACCCCTTCTCCTTCGGCCTCTCGAAGGCCCGCATGATCATCGAGGCCATCGAAGAGATCAAGAAGTTCGTCGAAGAGCACGACGGCAACGCCGAGAAGAAGCCCTGATCTCTCCGGCGCATGCCGGAAAAAGACCGCGGCCCGATAGCTCGTTTCTACGACGCTATAGCAGGCCGCTATGAACTGGTTAACGGCTTTCTGACGCTGGGCCTCGACGGCCTGTGGCGGCGGAAAGCCGTTTCATTTGCCCCCGCGGACCGCCCGCTCGAAGCCCTCGACGCCTGCTGCGGCACCGGCGACATGACGGAGCTGCTGTCCCGGCGCCT
>DNQL01000137.1 GCA_003500765.1 Elusimicrobiota bacterium
GCTGGGCGCGCCGTTGCCGGCCGCGGTGCGCGCCGAGCGCACCGGCCACCGCAACAATGTCAATTTTGCTAAACTGCTCAAAAGCGGACCGAGGTGAACATGGACGACAAGCGAGCCCCCTCCTACAAGCCCAGCCGCGTGATCGGCTGCGAAGAGATAATCCGGACCATCCCCCACCGCTACCCCTTCCTGCTCATAGACCGGGTCGAGGTCATAGAGGAGAACAAGCGCGCGGTCGGCGTCAAATGCGTCACGGCCAACGAGCTGTTCTTCCACGGGCATTTCCCGACCAAGCCCGTCATGCCCGGCGTGCTGATAGTGGAGGCCATGGCCCAGACCTCGGCCGCCATGCTGATGGGCCTGCCGGAGATAAAGGGCAAGTTCGCTTATTTCGCGGGCATAAACAAGGCCCGCTTCCGCCGCCAGGTAGTGCCCGGCGACGTGCTCAAGCTCCATGTCGAGATACTCAGGTTCAAAGGCCACATGGCCAAGGTCAGCGGCCGGGGCTTCGTCGAGGGCGAACCGGCGGCCGAAGCCGAGATGATATTCGTGGTGGACTGACCCAGCGGCCCTTTCAGCATATTCCGGAGGAAGAATGGCGACCAAGATACACCCCACCGCCCTCATAGACAAGAAGGCGCAGATAGACGAGAACGTCGAGATAGGCCCCTACACCGTCATCGGCGAGGACGTGCAGATAGGCGCGGGCACAAAAATAGGCGCGCAGTGCATCTTTGAATTCTGCACCGTCGGCAAGGACAACCTTTTCACCGGCGCGGCCTATGTCGGCATGCCCCCGCAGGACTGGTCCTACAAGGGCGAGCACAAGCGCTTCATCATGGGCGACCGCAACGTGATACGCGAGAACGTCACGCTGCACCGCGGCGCGCACACGGACGTCACCACGATGGGCTCGGGCTGCATGCTGATGGCCAATTCCCACCTCGGCCACGACTGCCGCGTCGGCGACAATGTCATAATGGTCAACTGCGCCGCGGCCGCCGGCCACGTGGAGATAGGCGACCGTGCCCTCATCAGCGGCCTGGCCGGCATACACCAGTTCACCCGCATCGGCAAGTTCGCCATGATCTCGGGCGGCGGCATGGTCAACCAGGACATCATCCCCTACGTCACCGCGCAGGGCGACCGGGCCCGCCCGGTGACGCTCAACCTGGTCGGCATGAAGCGCAACGGCTATACCCGCGAGCAGATAAAGGCCGTCAAGCACGTATTCAAGACGCTCTTCTTCCGCGGGCTCCTGCTAAAGGACGCCGTGGCAAAACTGCGCGGCGAGAACCTGCCGCCGGAAGCGGCCCTGATACTGGATTTCGTCGAATCCTCCAAGCGCGGCATAGCGCGCCCGCGCCGCTCGGCCGCGGCGGACGTCTCCGATGTCTGAACGCATCGGCCTCATCGCCGGGGCCGGCTCCTTCCCCCTGCTCTTCGCCCGGGAAGCGCGGGACCGCGGCTGCGAGGTGTTCACGGCGGGCCTGACCGGCATGACATCGCCGGAGGCGGAGAAACTTTCGAAAGAGCTCGTTTATTTCCGGCTCGGCCAGCTATCGGCCCCCATAGAGTTCTTCAAAAAGAACGGCGTCTCCCGCGTCCTGATGGCCGGCAAGATAGAGCATGTCTCCATCTTCGGCGGCTTCCTGCCCGACCTGCGCGCCGCCAAACTCCTGCTGACGCTCAAGGACCGCCGTCCCACCTCCATCTTCGCCGCCATAGCCGGCGAGCTGGCCAGGGACGGCATAGAGGTCATAAACTCCGCCACCTTCCTGGAGTCCTCGCTGCCCAAGCCGGGCCCGCTGACGGAGAAAAAGCCTCATAAGGACCGCGAGAGCAGCATCGCCGCGGGCTGGAAAGCCGCCCGCACCGTAGCGGACCTCGATATCGGCCTGACGGTGGTCTCCCGCGGCGGAGCCATAGTCGCCGTCGAGGGCATGGAAGGCACCGACGAATGCATCAAGCGCGCCGGCGATATCTTCGCCCGCCTGCTGCCGGGGGAAAAGCCGCCGAAGGACATGGTGGTGGTCAAGGTCGCCAGGCCGGGCCAGGACATGCGCTTCGACCTGCCCGTGGTCGGCTCTTCGACGCTGGAAGCCATGGCCGCCGCCGGCGCCGATACCCTGGCCCTGGAAGCCGGCACCACCCTGGTGCTGGAGATGGACAAGTTCCTCGCCCGGGCCGCCGAGCTGGGCATAGCCGTCACGGCCATCGACCCGTCCGCCCCTCGCTGACCCCCCCTGTATTATTGTAAAATAAACGCAAACCCGGCCCCGGGAGGGGCCTTTTTATCGTTTTTCCCGGTAACCCGGGCCCCAGGAGCTTAAAATGGCGGAAAACAAACCCAAGAAACTCAAGTTCGGCGTAGTCGGCGCCGGCAAGCTGGGCGGCTTCCACACCCGCACCCTCTCCATGATGCCCGAAGTAGAGCTGGTCGGCGTGGCCGACCCCAACCTGCGCCGCTCGCAGGTGCTGGCCTGGCAATACAATTGCATCGCCTACAAGGACTACGCCGACCTGCTGCCCCAGGTGGACGCCCTGGTGGTGGCCGCCCCCACCGAATACCACGCCGAGATAGGCCTCAAGGCGCTGGACGCCGGGGTCCACGTCCTGATGGAGAAGCCGATAGCCAATTCCGAAGAGGGCGCCCGCCGGCTGCTGGAAATGTCGGAGAAGAAGAAGGTCGTGCTCCAGGTGGGGCATTCCGAGCGCTTCAACCCCGCGGTGGTCGAGACCCTCAAGCATATCAAGAACCCACGCTATATCACGATAGAGCGCCTGGGGCCTTTCGACCCCCGCGTCGCCGCAACCGGCGTCACGCTGGACCTGATGATACACGATCTCGACATCCTGCTGACCATGATGGACTCCGAGGTGGAGTCGTTCGAGGCGATCGGCGCCAGCATGCTCTCCTCGCACGAGGACATCTCCAACGCCCGCATCAAGTTCCGCAACGGCTGCGTGGCCGATATCACGGCCAGCCGCGCCACGATGGAGGCCAGCCGCCGGATGCGCGTCTACCAGCAGGACGCCTATATCTCGGTGGACTATGTCAGCGCGCGGCTCAAGATCTACCGCAAGAAAGTTCCCACGATAAAGACGCTCAAGGACATAGAGATATCCTACCCCAAGCTGGAGCCCAAGCAGCCGATACGGGAGGAACTGACCCATTTCATAGACTGCATCCGCACCTCCAAGACGCCCACGCCCAGCGGCGAGAAGGGCCTCAAGGCCCTGCGCCTGGCGCTCGACATCACCGACAAGATGCGCCGCTTCGAGGTCTCCGAGCCCGAAGGACCGGACCAGGCGGAATCGCTGGCCCGCTCCATCGGCGACATCGGCAAGGCGACCAAGGTGCTGGCCGAAGAGGCCCTCAGGAACATCGGCATCGACAAATCCTGACGCCGCGGCGCGACCGGGGCCCGCGCGGCCCCCTATATCATTTATGGCCCAAATAGCTTCCACCACAAAGAACGTTCTCGTAGTGGCCGGGGACCCCTCCGGCGACCTCCACGCGGCGCGCCTGATAAAGGCCCTCGAGGAGAAAGATCCCGAAATATGCGTCACCTCCATAGGCGGGGTGCGGATGCGGGAGGTCTCGACCCACTTCATCTACAACCTGGTCTCGGTAGGGGCCGTGGGCTTCGCCGAGCCTTTCAAGAACTTCTTCCTCTGGCTCAAGCTGATACGCCTGGTACGCCGCTACCTGGAGGAGAAGAAGCCCGCCTGCGTCATCGCCGTGGACTTCTACGGCTTCAACCACCAGATACTCGGCCTGGCCGCGCACCGCAAGATCCCGGCCTACTACTATATCAGCCCCCAGGTCTGGGCTTCCCGCCCCGGCCGGGCCAAAGCGATCGCCCGCCTGACCAAAGAGATATTCGTCATCTTCCCGTTCGAAGAAGCGATATACGCCAAGGCCGGCGGCCGGGCGAAGTTCCTCGGCCACCCGCTGCTCGACATCATCCCCGAGGAACCGGCGAAGAAGCCCGCGGGAGAGCCGCTGCGCATCGGCCTGCTGCCGGGCTCGCGCCGGTCGGAGCTGGAGCGCCACCTGCCGCTCTTCGTCCAGGCTTTCTATAAGATAAAGTCGGTCCACGCCGACGCCAAGGGCTATGTCTTCGCGGTGCCGGAATTCCCCGACGAGAAGCTGCTTCCCATGCTGGCCGACGCCTGGCCGGGCGCCGAAGAAGAGATAGAGATAGTGCGGGAGAGCGACTACGCCGTGCGCGGCACGCTCGACTTCGCCTTCACCGCCTCGGGCACCGCCACGCTGGAGAACGCGCTGCTGGGCGTCCCCATGCTGGTAGCCTATAAGATGCCCCGCTTCACCTACGAGATAGCCAAGCGCGTCATCACCGTGCCCTATATCTCGCTGGTCAATGTCCTGCTCAAGCGGCCGGCGGTCAAGGAACTCATACAGGAGAAGGCCACCGTGGACCAGCTTTCCCAGGAAGCCTTCTCGGTGCTCAACAACCCGTCCAAAGCCGAAGCGATGCGGCGGGACTACAAGGCCGTGCGCGCCATGCTGGGCGAGAAAGGCGTGGCCGCCAGGGCCGCCGAGCGCATAGCCGCCGTCCTTAAATGAAGATAACCCCCAATGTAGAGGCGCTGCTCGACTATATCCGCCCCCACAAGGGGCGGCTGCTGCAGGCCGCCGTGGCCATGACGGTACTGGCCGCCATGCGCGGCGCCATAGTCTACGTGGTCGGTCCCGTCATAGAGGGCATCTTCAACGACCGCAACATGGAGATGCTGCGGCTGATAGTCATCGGCCTCCCGGTCATCTTCGTGCTCAAAGCCGTCGCCGACTACGTCACCTCCTACCTGATAAACTATGTCGGCCAGAAGACGGTTCAGCGGATGCGAGACGACCTCTTCACGCGCGTACACCAGCTCTCGATGGAGTTCCACTGGCGCAAACGCTCCTCCGAGGTGATGAGCCGGGTCATAAACGACCTGGCGGCCGTGCAGTCCGCCGTGCAGTCCGTCCCCCTCTACCTGATCCGCGACCTCTTCACGGTCGTCGCGCTCATCGGGGTACTTTTCTACCTCAACTGGCGCTTCGCCGCCGTCTCGGTCATAATCATGCCCGCGGCCGCGGCGCTGCTGCGCGTGCTCAGCAAGAAGATGCGGCGCTCCAGCACGCGGGCCCAGGCGACCATGGGACACATCTCCCACCGGTTCCAGGAGAGCCTGCAGGGCATGACGGTGGTGAAGGCTTTCAATTACGAGGAGCGCGCCATCGAGCGCTTCCGCCGCTCGAACGACGATTTCTTCTCCGAGACCATGCGCTTTCTGCGCGCCTCGGCGCTGTCCAGCCCGCTGATGGAGCTGCTGGGCAATGTCATGCTGATCCTGATGATCTACATGGGCGGCCTCGAGGTCATGGCCGGCCGCATGACCTCCGCGGACTTCCTCTCCTTCATGGCCGCCTTTTTCACGGCCTATATGCCGCTGAAGAACATAGCCAGCCTCAATACCCGCGTTCAGCTGGGCCTGGCGTCCTGGGACCGGGTCAAAGAGATACTCGACGAGCGGCCCGACGTGCCGCCGCCGGCGGCCCCGGTGCGGCTGGGCGACGTGGGCGGC
>DNQL01000169.1 GCA_003500765.1 Elusimicrobiota bacterium
CTGGCCCGCCGCCAGCTGGCGCTCAAGGCGGACACCGCCGCCGACCTGGCGCAGCTCGTAAAAAAGGCCTCCGGCGACCCGGCCATGCTCGACCCGATGAAGCGGGCGATGACCGCCTATTCCCGTCCGCGCGCCGCGCGCGACATAGCCGCCCGCGTGCTGGAAGAGCTCTACCGGCCCTCTTTTGAAAAGGGCCGGAAAACATGCTAAAATAATTTCACGATCGGGGCGTGGCTCAGCTGGCTAGAGCGCTCGCTTCGGGTGCGAGAGATCGTGAGTTCAAATCTCACCGCCCCGATCTTCCTTTTTTCCCTACCCCCATTGCCTTGTCAATAGCCCTTGCCCGCAAGGGCCGTTTTTAGTATTATTTTTGCCGGCAAGATGCGCGTATATTTCAAAGCCAGCGGCAGGGTACAGGGAGTGGGCTTCAGGTGGTTCGTGCGCGATTCGGCGCTGGAACTGAAGCTCTCGGGCTGGGTGCGCAACCTGCCGGACGGCGACGTGGAAGGCGAGGCCCAGGGCCCCGCCGAAAAACTGGACCGGCTGCTCGCTGAGATAAAGAGCGGCCACGACTGGGCCAGGGTCACGGAGCTGACGCATCAGGAAATACCGGAAGCCGCCGGTGAGAATTTCGAAATAAGGTAAAGAGGTCTACGCCACATGCTTGACGCTAAGAACGAGAAGAGGGACGAGAAGGAAGAGGACAGGGGAGAGGCGGCCGAGCGGCCCGAAGAAAAAGAGGAAGGCGCCGCAGAAGGCGAAGAGAAGGCGGAAGGCGCGGGCCAGAAGGGCATCCCCAAGGAAAAGCTCAGCGCCATCAACATAGATTCCACCAACCAGTACATCCGCAAGATCAGCACCATCGACCATAAGATCTCGCGCGAAGAGACCCACGACCTCTGGAAGCGCGTCAAGCGGGGCGACCGCCGCGCCAAGCAGCGCCTGCTGGAGCTCAACCTCAAACTGGTCATACCGATAGCCAAGCGCTTCCTCTATCCCGGCGCCGACCTGATGGACCTGGTCGAAGAGGGCAACCTCGGCCTGCTCCACGCCATCGACAAGTTCGACATCCGCAAGGGCTACCGCTTCTCCACCTACGCCTCCTACTGGGTGGAGCAGTACGTGCGCCGCTCGGTGGAGGAGACCTCGCGCACCATCCGCGTGCCCCCACACGCCTGGACCGCGCTGCGCAAATGGCTTAAGCAGTGGGACAGCATGCACGGCAAGCTGGGCCGCGATCCGACACTGGCCGAGATGGCCAAGCAGATGCACTGGACCGCCAACCAGGTGCGCACCGCCCTCAACGCCTCCGAGGTCATGACCGGCCTCTCGTCCATCGAGACCCCGCTGGGCCACGACGACGGCTCCGACACGGTCGGCGACACTCTGCAGGACCACAACGCCGGCACGCCCGACAACCTCATCTCCATACTGCGTCTACACGACGAGCTCAAGGACGCGCTGGTGGAGATAGGCGAGCGCGAGCGCATGATAGTGGAACTGCGCTACGGCCTGACCGGCCAGACCGCCATGACGCTCAACGAGATCGGCCAGAAGCTGAGCCTGTCGCGCGAGCGCGTGCGCCAGATCGAGGAGCGCGCGCTGCTGCGCCTGCGCCGCGTGGCCGCCCGCATGGGCCTCATCGAGATGTCCAACAAGGGCGGCCCGACCAACATACAGCCCGGCTGGAACCAGCCCAAGCAGAAGACCGACCTGCTGGGCGACGCCATCCCGACCAAGCCTTACGTGCCGCGCAAGCAGGGGAAGAAATGATGAACGCCACCGCCGCCGACATAGAGACGCTCAAGGCCGCCATCCGCGACGTGCCGGACTTCCCCAAGCCCGGCATCATGTTCAAGGACATCACCCCGCTGCTCAACGACCCGGCGCTCTTCGGCCTGGCCGTGAAGCTGCTGGCCGAACCCTATAAAGGGAAAGGCATCACCAAGGTCGTCGGCATGGAAGCCCGCGGCTTCATCTTCGCGGCCCCCGTGGCGCTGGAGCTGGGCGCGGGCTTCACGCCCGTGCGCAAGAAGGGCAAGCTGCCCTACAAGACCGTCTCGGTCACCTACGACCTGGAGTACGGCCAGGACACGCTGCAGATACACGAGGACGCGCTGGCGTCCGGCGAGAAGGTGCTGATAGTGGACGACGTGCTGGCCACCGGCGGCACGGCCAAGGGCGTATGCGGCCTGGTGGAGAAACTCGGCGGCAAGGTGGAGGCCGTGGCCATGCTCATCGAGCTGGGCTTCCTCAACGGCCGGGACAAGCTGTCTGGCTACCCCGTCGAATCTTTGATAAAATACTAGTTCGATTGCGCCCGTAGCTCAACTGGATAGAGCTGCTCCGTCCTAAGGAGAGGGTTGGTGGTTCAAGTCCGCCCGGGCGCGCCAGTTTTTTAGGAGAACAAACACATGCCTTCATCCACCTGGGTAGCCAGCGGCGAACCCGAAATACGCCACAGCAAGACCGACACGGTCGTCCGCTTCGTCAAAGAGAAGCGCGAGACCGTCATCGCGGCCTCCGTCGTTTTGGTCGCCGCGGTAATACTGGGCGCCTGGTTCTACCTGCATTACCGCCAGATCAACGACACCGCCTGGAAGCAGCTCTTCATCGCCCAGCAGACCGGCTTCTCCGGCGCCTACGCCGAGTCCGAGAAAAAACTGGACGAGGTGGTCTCCGGCTTCTCCCGCTCCGACGCCGCGCCCTACGCCGTCATGACCAAGGGCGACATGCTCTTCCGCCAGGAGAAGTACAAGGAGGCGCTGGAGGAGTACAAGAAGCTCGTCAACGGCCCCGCCTACATGCGCCCGTTCGCCGTCTATAACACCGGCAAGACGCGCGAGGCCCTGGCCCTGCCGGCCGAGGCCGCCGCCGACTACCGCGACTTCCTGGCCAAGTACGCCGACCATATGCTGGCCCCCGAAGTTCACTTCTCGCTGGCCGCCGTTCAGGAGAAGCTGGGCGACGCCGCCGGAGCCAAGTCCACCTACGAGAAGATCGCCATACTCTACCCCGAGACCTCCTGGTCCGAGGCAGCCAGGCAGAAGACCGGCCAGAAATAATCGCGACAGCCAAAGGAAAAGCCCGGCCCCCGGCCGGGCTTTTTTATTTGCCGCCGGCCGCGGCGCCGGCTTGACTATCGTCATATAGGTCATATGTGACATATATAATAAATATACACTTGACAGGGTTTTGGGGTTTTTATAGTATTATCATGCTCTGTAAAGGAGACCTTCCACTCGCAGTACAGGAGGGTCCGCCAGCCCCGGGGTTGTATGGGGGGGAAGCGGAGCGCCAGATTTACGGCGCTTCTCCAGAAAGGCCGTAGGCCCCCAAAAGGGGCACAGGCACTAGCCCAAGGGCGGATTCAAAACCCTCCCGCGGGAGAGAGCAAAGGCCCCGGCAACGGGGGCTTACGACAAGACAGGAGGAGAGTAAATGAAAAAACTGATAGCGATACTTGCGCTGCTCGCGCTTACTGGCAACATCGCCAGCGCCGAGCTGCTCAAGAACTTCAAGTACGACGGCATCATCGATGTCAACGCGTACAGCAGCAAGAACAACAGCGACGCGAACGATGACGCGGACGACACGACCAGCCAGGTGGACACCCGCCTGCAGGTCAACATGGCGTTCGACCTCAACGACGATGTCGATGCGGTCGTCTCCGCAGTAAAGAACGACAGGCAGTACGGCGAAGGCTCCCAGAACGGAACCGGCGCCACCGGCGTACTCGATCTCGTCAAGTTCGAGCAGGCCTACCTGAACCTGAAAGGCGTGTTCGGCCTGGACCACAAGCTGGGCCGCCAGTACTACGGCGAAGAAGGCGACCTGGTCGTCTACCTCGGCCCCACCAACTGGCCTTATCAGCCCGCCCTCCCGGTGTCCGCGCTGGACGCCTGGACCGGCTGGTACACCAACGATAAGTGGAACATCCACGCCGTCGCCGGGAAGATAACCGAGAGCGCCGCGGGTAACCCGGACCTCGACCAGGACCTGACCGGTATCGTGGCCAAGTACATGCTCAATGACAATATGTCCCTGGGTGCGTACTATTACACCGACAAGACCTACTCCGCCGTCAGCGACACCGTTCTCAAAGTCGCGGGCGCCAAGGTCATGGGCAAGCTCGCCGGGTTCAACTACTACGGCGAATACGCCAAGAACATGGGCCAGAACGGCAACACGGCGAAGTACGAGGGCTCGGCCCTCCTCGCCAAGGCCGACTACGGCATGGACATCGCCGGCAAGCTGACCTTCATGGGCGAGTTCGCCATGGGTTCCGGCGACGACAATTCCACGGACACCAAGACCGAACAGTTCGTGGACATCAACTCCGACTACCGCCCGGGCATCTTCTGGGGCGGCTTCAACGGAATGAACGGCCTGACCGACACCGGTCTCGCGGCCGTGAATGTCACCGGTCTCACGACCTGGAATATCGGCGCCAAGTGGATGCCGGACTTCCAGGAGAAGCTGAGCCTCTCCGCCAAGTACATATTCCTCGCCCCTACCGAGGACAAGCTTGACGGCGCGTCCATCGGCTACGACGAGATGGGCACCGAGCTCGACCTGTGCGCCACCTGGCAGCACAGCGAGAACGTGAAGATCAAGGCCTACTACGCCTACTTCATGCCGGAGAAGAACTACGTTGTCGCCAATGGTCTGACCACGGACGACCCGGCCCACGTAGTGGGTGCGCTGTTCAACGTCAAGTTCTAATAACCGAAAGGTTAATAGATTAAAAGCCCCGGGGACTAACCTCCCCGGGGTTTTTATTTTGTTATAATAAATCCCGATGAAGCGGCATATCGTTATCTCCTCGGCACTGGCGGCCATTTTCGCCCTCTCCGGCAATGCCGGCGCCGTCAAGCTGGACATAATCTCCGACATACGCATTAAGGCCTCCTCCTACGAGGACCTCATCTATATCGACGGCCGCGAGAGCCAGACCGTCTATACCGAGAAGGCCTCGCTGGGCTTTGTCGTAAAAGACATCACCCTGCCCCGCAGGCCGCTGTCCCGCATGGACCTGGGCGTGGTGCTCCAGAGCGTGGGCACCGGCGGCACGGAGAGCACCGTGGACGCGCCGCAGTTCCAGAGCGGCGTGGGCAAATACGAGAGCGTCAACGGCTCGCCGTTCGTGCGCAACGCCTACGTAAAGATCTACAATTTCGGCCGCCGCGGCATAACGGCCACCTTCGGCCGCCAGGACTTCACGCTGGGCCAGGGCATCACGCTCTCGTCGAGCGACCAGGGCTTCCCGGGCGCCCGCGTAGAGGCCGACAGCTTCTTCGGCCTCAAGACCGACCTCTTCGCCTTCCGGCCCTATAAGTCCACCGCCGCCTATACCGTCTTCGGCGCCAGCCTCTACCACCCCTCCGATGAAGGCCTCTGGCAGTTCTACCACTTCCGGGAGAACACGGCCTCCAACGTGGAGGCGCTCGATTATACGGCCTCGTCCAGGAGCCGCAGCTACACCGGCGCCCGCTATTTCCTCAGCCGCGGCGAGCTGGAGTTCGACGGCGAATTCGTGATGCAGGGCGGTTCCGGCAAGAAGACCGACGGCACCAAGGTGGACTACGAGGGCTCGGCCTTCATGATGAAGGGCTCCTGGCGGCAGCCGCTGGGCTTCTTCGGCTCCTCGCTGCTGCGCCTGGCCTACGGCCGGTCCAGCGGCAATCCCGACGCCGTGGGGGGCAAGGACAAGGCTTTCTTCCCGATGTTCGGCTCCAAGACGGACGGGGGGGTAGAGCGCGGCGGCTACGGCGCCATCATGGGCGCCAGCCTCTACGACACCATAAAGACCTCGGGCACGGTCAACGGCATGCCCGAGGGCGTCTCGGGGCTCAATGTGATCAACCTCGGGGCCGATATGCCCTACAAGCGGCTGTTCCTCTCGTTGGACTATTTCAAGTACCGGGCCTCCAAGAACATAAACAGCAACAACCGGCAGCTGGGCACGGAGCTGGATTTCGCCGTGACCTGGCCCATGGACAAGGACCTCACGATAAAGGCCATCTACGCGATGTTCACCCCGGGCGGCCTCTACCCCACCGACGCCAAGTCAAAGCTCGTCTCAGCCTACATACAGGCCCGTTTCTAGCCCTTCCAGCCCCTGTAACCCAGGTCACACAGGCCTCCCGCCCCCGGGAGGCCTTTTTTCTACCCTCTCCCGCCCCCGCTCCAAAAGAATAACCATGGGGGTCCTGTCGGCGGTTCGCTGCGAAAAAACAGCGTCGCGTACACCGTACGCGCGCTTCCCGTTCTCGCCGCGAGCGCTCGTCCGCGTCTCCGGACCCGCAGGATAGCGATTCCACCGGCTACCTCCGACGCGGACTCCGTAAGCTCGCGGCTCCGAAGGGTTTTTCTCCGCGAATCCGCCGCCACCCCCAATGTCTCCTGATTGGAGCGGGGGCTGGAGGGGGAGAAAGGGGGGTATTTCACCCCCTTCCGGGGCCCAAAAACCGGCTATTACGGTGGATATCAGGCCCCCGGGGAGACCTCCGGGGACCTCTCCGGGACCCATTACTCCCCAATGAGAACCGCCCTGGAGCCCGGCTATCCCCAAAGCTATCCACAACCTGTTGACATATAACTGCCATATGTCAGACATATATTGACATATAGTAACGCATAAGATAGAATAATGTCACAAACAACTGTCAGCAAGTTAATAACCGTCAGGAAAAATACCATGGAAAGTTATAAGCTCAGGATAAAACATCCCTCGGGAGCCGAGTTCGAGGCCGAAGGGCCGCTGGATTTCATAATAAACGAGAAGCGCGGCTTCATGGACGAGATCGCCGTTCCGGGCCGGCCGACCGCGGCCGGCTCCGCTGAGCCCGGCCAGGCGCCAGGGCTCTGGCAGGCCATAACCACGGTCAAAACCGGCCTGCTGCAGCTGCGCAATAAGAGCCCGGAGATCGGCCCGGCGGAGGCCTTCCTGGCCCTGGCCGCCGCCTACAGGCTGCTGGAAGGCAGCCAGGAGACCGGGGCCATAACCCTGTCCAAGGCCATAAAAGCCTCCGGCTACGCCCCGGAAAGACTGGACAGGCTGATAGCCGGCCACATCAGGGAAGGCCTGATAACGGCCAGCGGCAGCAAGCGCGGCAGGACCTATTCCATTACCCATAAAGGCCTGGAAAGAGCCTGGGCAGCCGCCATGAAGCTTAAGAAGATAGCCGACAGCAAGGGCTGAAAACCACCACACAGATACCGCCAAGCCGCCGCGGGTCCTTACCGAAAGGACTCCGGCGGCCCCGGCATGCCGGCCCGGCAACAAGCCGGGAACGATCGCAAAAGAGCCGCGGAACAGTCTGTCTGGAGGCTCCCGCGGGCCCCTATTGGTTAACTTACGATAAGATATATTATGTTAACCAAACCATCCCCCTGGCCCAGCCGGGTCAAAGTTATAATTAGTTTTAATCTTTTCATAAAAAGCCTTATTTTATAATGATTTTTTAAGCGAATCTAATACGATTTATAGTTATTTATTAGTAGCAGTCTCCTTATATATACTCCGGCCCCTGACAATCGGCAGCCGGCCGCAAAATTTCCAAAAAAGTTGCCAACTTTTTGAAAACTTGAAACCAACGGATCGGGCCAGGCAGCTCAAAATCGCGACTTCAAAAAAACCATGAAAGACCTACCCCGGGCCTCATGGGTTGCGGATCCGGAAAAGCCGAAAACTTGCCAACTTTCCGGAAACCCGTAAAAGGCAGGGGGCCTATAAGCCGGCATAGGCCCCCTCCCCCCCGTCAGGCCAAAATACCATGAAAGGGCAGCCCTGGAGAGGACGGGAAAAGAGGCTGAAAACAGCCTGAAAAACGGCCAGTTCAAAAATACCATGAAAGGAAAAGAGCCAAAGGAAGGGCCGGGGGGAGGCAAAAAACGGCGCGGTCGAAAATACCATGAAAGGCCGGTAAGGGGTCAAGGCGGCCGGGAAAGGCCGAAGAAGGAAGAGGGACGATTTTCCGAGGAGAAAAAAAATACCATGAAAGGCCCCGGAAACCCCGGCGGACCGGGGCATGGGGGTTTCATGGTATACCAAGGCGCCGCGGAAGGGCTTTTAAAGGCTCTTGAAAAACACCAGGTAAGGAATATTCAGGGAAAAAGCGGGAAATGGCGGGGCGAAGGACCAAAAAAAAGGGGGAAGATCAGGCCGGGGACTTTTCGCCGGCGGAAGCAGGGACTCCCTCCCCCTCCCCCCGCCGGCCGGGCAGCATTATGCCCACGGCCACGCCTATGTAGCCGGCCAGGATGACGAAGGGAGAGAGATTAGAGTACAGGTCGCGGCCCCCGGGGGCGGCTTTAGAGAGCAGGAAGTAGCCGGCGGCGGCCGTAAGGACGGAGAGCGCGATGACTATCCAGCCGGGGCGGCTGATCTCCCCCCCGCCGTCGGGCTGCTCCGCGGCGATCAAATACCCGCCGCGCGCGGCGCCGTCCTTTTCCTGGGCGGCGGCGGCGCGCTTGCGGTTCTTCCTGGCCATATCGGGGAGGTATTACTGCTTCTGCTGAAGCTTCAGGCGGGCCTGCAGCCTCTGCCTGGCGTAATCGATGAGCATCCTGGAGTTCGCCTCGGTCTCGGCGGCGTAAGCCTCGTCGAGCACCTTGGCGCTCTTCTCATTGCCCATCAGGGCGATGACATTGGCGGCCTGCTGCTTTACAGGCATCTCGGGCGACTTGATGAGGTCATAGGCGGCCTTGAGGCCCTCGTCGCTGCCCAGCTTGGCCAGCGAGAGCGCGGCTTCTATCCGCACGCCCGGGTCCTTATCGGAAATGACTTTGGAAAGGGAAGGAACGGCGCCCTTGTCCCCTATCTCGCCGATGGCCTTGACCGCTTCTATCCTGAGGAACCTGTCGTCGTCCCTGGCGGCGTCGTAGAGGGCGTCCAGGGCCTTCTGCGAGCGCAGCTGGCCCAGCGTGGCGGCCGAGCCGCGGCGCATATTGAGGTCCTTGCCTTTGAGCAGGTCGATAAGGGCGTCCTCGGCCTTGGCGTAGCGGATAACGCCCAGCGTCCTGACGGCGGCGTAGCGCACTCCGGGCGCCTCGTCCTTGAGGGCCTTTACGAGCGCGTCGCCTGCGCCGGGATCCCCGATATAGGAGAGGGCTATGGCCGCCGACTGCCTGACCGTGGGCTCCTTGTCCTCCGTGAGCATCTTCGACAGGGCCGGCACGGAAGCGCGCGCGCGGATCATTCCCAGCGAATCCGCGGCCACCGAGCGGACCAGGGAGTTCGGGTCCGAGAGCGCTTTCCGCAGAACGGGCTCGGCGTTGGCGTCGCGCAGGCGGCCCAGCTCGTCGGCGCCCTGCCGCCGCAGCAACGGGTCGTCTGACTTGAGCTTGTCCGAGGCTTCCTCGAAGG
>DNQL01000222.1 GCA_003500765.1 Elusimicrobiota bacterium
GCCCGACGAGTATGGCGCCCGGGAGCCCGGGGCCCCGGGAGAAGGCGACGGCGTCGAAAACCTTTTTGCGTACGGCGCCGGCCGGCAGCTTGATCCCGGCTCCCTCGAGCGCCGCGCGCAGCACGTGGTTTATCTTCTCGAGGTGCGCGCGGCTGGCCAGTTCGGGCACGACGCCGCTGTAGCGCCGGTGCAGGGCGATCTGGGAGAATATCGCTTCGGAGATTATCCTGCCGTCCCGCAGCACGCAGGCCGCGGTCTCGTCGCAGGTGGTCTCTATGGCGAGCGTCAGCACTTTCTTACTTGGCCGCCCTCAGGTTGCCCAGTACTTCCCTGGCCTTGAGCAGCTCCAGGCCGCGCTCGAGCATCTCGTCGCGGGCCTTGGGCTTCGCCTTGCCGTTCTTCTCGCCTTCTTTACCGGGGTAGAAAAGCTCTTCGGACTGTTTTATCAGCGCGGTCTCGGTCTCGCGGTCCACCTTGATCTCGATATCGGGGCTGATGCCGCCGTTCTCGCCCTTGGCGTCGCGGTGTATGGACTTGCCGCTGGGGGTGTAATACTTGGCTATGGTCAGCCGCAGCGCCGACTTGTCGGAGAGCGGGATCATCGACTGCACGCTGGCCTTGCCGAAGGTGCGCTCGCCTATGATGACGGCGCGCTTATTGTCCTGCAGCGCGCCGGCCAGGATCTCGCTGGCGGAGGCCGAGTAGCGGTTGACCAGCACCACGACGGGCAGGCTGGGGAACGGCGCCTTGGAACCGGCGCGGAACTCCTGGTAGTTCTCCGGCTTGCGGCCCTTGGTATAGACTATCATCCTGCCGCCGTCCACGAAGAGCTTGGAGATGTCCACCGAAGCCGAGAGCAGGCCGCCGGGATTATAGCGCACGTCGATGACCAGCGCCTCCATGCCCTGGGCCCTGAGGGCCTCCATGGCTTTGTTGACGTCCTCCACCACGTGGCCGGTGAAGTCGACGAGCTTTATATAGCCGACCTTGCCGTCGAGCATCTTATGGCGCACCGCCTCGGTCTTGATGAGTTCCCTGACCAGCGCCACGTCGCGCTGTATCCAGTCGGCGTCCTTGTCGTCGGCCTCCCTTGCGGTGGTGATATTGACCTTGGTCCCGGGCGCGCCCCTGAGGCGCTTGATGGCCTCGTCGATTATCATGTCCTTGGTGCCCTCGCCCTCTATCTTGATGATCTTGTCGCCGGGGTAAAGCCCGGCGCGGTAGGCGGGGGTGTTGGGCAGCGGCGTCACTACGGTGATCCAGCCCTCGCGCACGTCCACGCGGATACCGATGCCGCCGAACTCGCCCTCCGTGTCGCTCTTTACGCGCTTGTAGAGGTCCGGCTCCATGAACTGGGAGAAATCGTCGAGCTGCTGCACCATGCCGTGGGCCGCCCCGTATATCAGTTTCTGGGATTCGGTCTCCTCGACATAGTTCTCTTTGATGAGCTCGAGCACGTCGACGATGGTCTTGAGCTGCTGGTAGGTCTGGTCCACCGCCGAATTGGCGTATGGGAAGACCATGCCCATAAGGGCGGCCGTTCCGGCTATAAGAATGACTTTCCTGGGGATCTTCATGTATTTCTCCTTGAAAAATAAAGAAAAAGCGATATGTACGCGGGCCGCGCCCGCCCCTGGCGCGTTCCTGATTATACCTTTTCCGGCCGGTCGCAGAGCTCCCGGCACCGACTGCGGACAAAGCCGCCCTGTTCCGGCCTTTTCAGGGCGCCGGGGTAAGCCAGGGCATCGGATTTATGGCGTCGGCGCCCGAGCGTATCTCGAAATAGACCGTGCTGCCCCCGTCCGTCTCGCCGCCCGAGATGGCCTGGGTGTCCACGCCCGCGAAGCCTATGCGCGACGCGGCGTCCACCCGGTCCCCCTTGGACGCCGCCACCGAACTGAGCAGGCCGTACACCGTGAAGAAACCCTTCTCGTGGTCCACTATGACCACGTTGCCGTAGGTCCTGAAGGGGCCGGAATAGATGACCCTGCCGGGCAGCACCGGCGAGACCGGCGCGCGGTCGGCCGTGCGTATGCGTATGCCCTCCCGCACTATCCAGGTCTTGAGCTCCGGCACATGCTCCCGGCCGTACTTGCCTACCAGGCGCCCGGCGACGGGCCAGGGGAGCGAATTGCGTTCTATGGGCAGGTCGCCCGGCTTGCGCGTCTTGTAGGGGGCCTGCTTCTCCAGCTTCTTCACCAGCGTATTGAGGCCGGCGGCGGCGTTCTTGAGGTCTTCAAGTTCCCGGCGCAGGTCCTTTTCCCGGCTCTTGGCCCGCGAAAGTTCCTGCTGCTTGGTCCGGACATTGCGCTGGCTTATGGTGCTCTCGCGGGCCAGGCTGGCCTTGCGGGCGGCCAGGTCCACCTGCCGACGGGCGAGGGTCTTCATATCCGCCGAAACCCGCTTTTTCTCGCCTTTGAGCGTGGCGGCCAGGGCGTATTTATTCATTATGGCGGTCCTGATGAAAACGTCCCGCATCAGGTCGGCCCGGCCGTAGTACGGTGAATAAAAAAGCCGGTCCATGGAGTACATCGCCACTTCGGACGAAGCCGCGCCGGCAAGTTCCTCCTGGGCGCGCTCGAGCGACTCCAGCTTCTCCCTGGCTTCGTCGCCTTTCCTGCGCGAAGAGCCCAGTTGGCCCTCCAGCTCGCGCTGGCGGCTCTTGGTCAGCCGGTCCTGCTTCTTGAGGGAGTCTATCTCGGCCGCTATCTTCTTCTGCTCGGCCTGGTAGCGCTCCAGCTCGGCCTGCTTCTCCGAAAGCTGCCGGTTGATCTCCTCCAGTTTCCCCTGGCGGTCGCGCAGCTTCTCCGCCGTCTGCGGGAAAGCGGGCGGCGCGAGCAGCAGGAGGGAAAGAAGGGCTACCGCGAGTTTTTCCATTGCACCATGGTCCAGGCGAGGAAACCGGCCGTCAGGACTCCGGCCAGGTGCCAGAAAGGGTTGGGCCAGGCCCAGACGGGGCTGAGGTAACGCACGGGATATACTATGAGATAGCAGGCCAGCACGGCCGCGGCGGCGCCGCCGGCGCCCGAGAGGAACCAGCGCTTGTCCCTCCTTATGCCGTCCATGAGGCCGGCCGGGGAGAAGCGGTGCAGCAGCACGGTGAGCGAGAACAGCACCGCTCCGAGCAGCGACAGGCCGAAGGCCAGCGTTATGAAATTGTCGTAGAAGGAGAAATGCAGGATGGCGTAGGCCTCGAGCTGCTTATAGCGCACTTCCGCCACGCCGGACATGCCCCAGATCAATTCGGTCCAGGTACTCAGGGAGCTCATGACGGACTGGTCCACCGCTATCTCGTAGGAATCGGGCAGAGGATTGGGGCCGAGCGAGAGGGCTCCTTTTATAAGCTCGGGGTCCTCCTCGCGCATGCGGGCCAGCCGCTCGTCCCTGGAGATGAACACCGCGCTCCTGACGCCCTGCAGGGACCTTATCGACTCCCAGAGGGCGTCGCGCTCCTTGCGGCCGCCGTCCTTGAGCAGCACCACCACGCGAAAATCGTCCTCGAGCAGCGAGAGTATCTCCCTGGCCTGCGTGTGGAGGAAAAGCAGGGCCTCGAAGAGCACGGCCGCCGTGAAAGCGAGCAGAAAGACCACCCTGTAGCCTTTGCGGCGGGCGGCCTCCGGAGTATTGGGGGAGCTATTGGAGTGTTCCTGCATATTATTATTATATAACACAAGGCCCCGCCTTTAAAGGGAGGGGCCTTTTTCCGCGGTCCGGAAAGCGTCAGCTTTTCACGGAGACGGCGGTGACGAAGGGAGACCCGATAAGCTCGTTGACGCGGTCCGAGTGGACCTGGCCGGTCAGGGAATAGGGCGTGAAAGTATCGTGCCCGGGCCGGCCGCCGCCGGCGGGGCTGGAGGCGGCGAGGGCGAAGCCAGCCCGGCCGGACATTGAAGAGACGAAAGACTCTATGAATTCCCCGGGGTTGACGCCGGCCGGCACCCGCAGCGTGAAAGCGACCTCGCTC
>DNQL01000190.1 GCA_003500765.1 Elusimicrobiota bacterium
TGGGCGGGGGCGGCGGGTGCCTGGCCGGCCGTGGCCGCCAGCCACTTCTGCACCTCGGCCATCAGCACGTCGGGATTGGTGGGCTTGCGCAACGCGGAGACGTTCTTCATGGCGTTGAGGTCGCCCAGCGTCTCGGGCTTGCCGGTGGAGAAGATTATCGGCACCATGTCGCCCTCGGCGCGCAGCGTCTCGTAGACATGCAGCCCGCCGCCGCCGGGCACGTTGAGGTCCTGCAGGATAACTTCGGCCCTGAACTCGCGCTGCGTCGCGATGGCGCCGGTGGCCGTGTCGGCGACGCGGACCTCGTGGCCGAAGTCCTCGAAGAACTCCTTGGAAAAATCGGTTATCGCCGGGATATCGTCTACAACGAGTATTTTGGACATGTCGCTCTCCTTACGGAGATAACTGTAATAAATTAGCCGCGGGAAATAAAGGGGAGGGCGTCAGCGGCCCTCCTCCTTGTCGTCCGCCAGCGGGAGGTAGATGTCGAAGGTAGTGCCTTTGCCGGGAACGCTGCGCACCAGTATCTCGCCGCCGTGCTGCTGCACTATGCCCTGCACTACGGCCAGGCCCAGGCCGGTGCCCTCGCCGGCGCCCTTGGTGGTGTAGAAAGGTTCGAAGACCCGATCCAGCTGTTCCTCCGTCATCCCCTGCCCGGTATCGGAGACCGTCAGCCAGGCCGCGTTCAGGCAGCGTTTCGAGGCGGTGAAGCAGAGCTCCCGCGCGCCGGTCTCCACGGAGAAAGCGCCGCCGCCGGGCATGGCGTCGCGCGCGTTGGCCGCCAGGTTCATCACCACCTGTTCCAGCTGGCCGCGGACGGCCTTCACCCGCAGCGGTCCGCCGGCAAGCCGCAGTTCCACGCTCACGCCGCTCATCACCCGGCGCAGTATGCCGCCCAGGCCGTCCACCGTCAGGTTGAGGTCGAACACCTCCGGCGTCTCCGTCTCCTGCCTGGCGAAGAGCCTGAGCCGGCGGGTCAGGTCCGCGCCGCGGTCGACCGCGGCGCTTATTTCCTTCATGTCCGACGAGGTTTCAGAGTCGGGAGGGAGACAGCGCGCGGCCACGTCGCTGAAGCCGCGTATGGCGCCGAGGATGTTGTTGAGGTCGTGGGCTATGCCGGCGGCGAAACGGTTGAGGGCCTCGGTCTTCTGCATGCGGAAAAGCGAGCGCTCCAGCTTCTTGCCCTCCAGGATGCGGGCGATTATGGCGCAGACAGAGGTGAGGAAGCGCTCTTCGGCCGCGTCCCTGGCGTGGCCCGCCTCGAGGTAGAGGTTGAGCACCCCGATGACGCTTCCCGCGGACTTTATGGGAAAGCAGTAATGCCCGTGCGGGGCCATCCCCCGGAATTCGTTGTCGTGGCGTCCGTCCACCGCGGGGGCGAAGATGGGCTCCCCGGTTTCCAGCGCCCTGCCGCAGAGGCAGCGGCCCGGCTCCACTTCCCTGCACATCCCGCGCTGCTCCTCGCCGAACCCTTCCTGGGTTTTGAGCACCAGCCGGTCGCCCTCGGTCAGGAAGATGGCGCCCTTGTGGACGGTGGAAAAAGGGGAATTCTCGAGTATCTCCTTGAGTATGGTCGCAAGGAGTTCGGTCTCGGAGAGCGTGTGCAGCGAGGCGCTCCAGAGCCCGTCCACTATCCTGTTCAGCTTGGAGTCGAGCAGTTCGCGGCGGGCCATCGCCCTGCGCTCGGCGCGGAGCAGGAAATAAATGGGTACCAGGGCGACCAGGGCCATCAGCAGCGGGTCTAGGATTATGCCTATGGGCCTGTGAGCGATGCCCGAGTACCACAGGAATACCATCACCGCCGCTTCCGACAGCAGCAGTATCACGGCCGCTTTTATAAGAAGCTTTTTCATCGATTTAAGGTTCCCCGTCCCCGCTACATATTATCAAAAAGAGGCGGCGGAACGGCGCATAAATAAAGAGGGCGGGACTCGCGTCCCGCCCTCTTTGCTTTGGGGTCTAAGGGTTCTTAGACCAGGCCCTGGGCCATCATGGCCTCGGCGACCTTCTTGAAGCCCGCGCAGTTGGCGCCGAGCACGTAGTTGCCGGGCTGGCCGGCTTCTTTCGCGGCGGTCACGCAGGCGTTATGGATGCTGACCATGATGCCGTGCAGGTGCTTGTCCACTTCCTCGCGGCTCCAGCTCATGCGGATGCTGTTCTGGCTCATCTCGAGTCCCGACGTGGCCACGCCGCCGGCGTTGGACGCCTTACCCGGGGCGAAGAGGATCTTCGCCTTCTGGAAGGCTTCCACGGCCTCCGGCACGCAGGGCATATTGGCGCCTTCGGTCACGCACATCACGCCGTTCTTGAGCAGGTTCTGCGCGTCCTGCTCATTGAGCTCGTTCTGGGTGGCGCAGGGCAGGGCCACGTCCACCTTGACCTCCCACGGCCGCTTGCCGGCGTGGAACTTGGCGCCCTTGAACTTGTCGGCGTAAGGGGCCACTACGTCCTGGCCGCTGGCGCGCAGCTGGAGCATGTACTCCCACTTCTCGCCCGAGATGCCCTCGGGATCGTGGATGTAGCCGTCGGGGCCGGAGATGGTGACCACTTTGCCGCCCAGGTCGTTGACCTTCTGCACGGCGCCCCAGGCGACGTTGCCGAAGCCGGAGACCGCGACGGTCTTGCCCTTGAAGCTGGTGCCCTTGGTCTTGAGCTGCTCTTCGGCGAAATAGACCACGCCGAAGCCGGTGGCTTCGGGGCGTATGAGCGAGCCGCCCCAGGTGATGCCCTTGCCGGTCAGCACGCCGGTGAACTCGTTCTTGAGGCGCTTGTACTGGCCGAACATGTAGCCGATCTCGCGGCCGCCCACGCCGATGTCGCCGGCCGGCACGTCGGTGTCGGGGCCGATGTGGCGGAACAGCTCGGTCATGAAGCTCTGGCAGAAGCGCATCACTTCGGAGTCGCTCTTGCCCTTGGGGTCGAAGTCGGAACCGCCTTTGCCGCCGCCCATGGGCAGCGTGGTCAGGGCGTTCTTGAAGATCTGCTCGAAGCCCAGGAACTTGAGGATGCTGGCGTTAACGGAGGGGTGGAAGCGCAGGCCGCCCTTGTACGGGCCGATGGCGCTGTTGTATTCCACGCGGAAGCCGCGGTTGACGTGGAACTCGCCCCTGTCGTCCTGCCACGGGACGCGGAACGTGAGGACGCGCTCGGGCTCTACGATGCGCTCCAGGATCTTGGCCTTCATATACTGGGGGTTCTTCTCCAGCACGGGGGCGAGGGTCTCGAGGACTTCCTTCACCGCCTGGTGGAATTCCTTCTCGCCGGGGTTCTTGGCTACGACGCCCTGCAGGACGCCGTCGATGTACTTCTGCACTGAGGTACCGCTTTTCTCAGCCACAGCTGTTTTGGACATGATTTCTTTCCTTTGTTTGTTGTAGGGGGGACCTGGCCCCGTCTGAAACGAAACCGGTAAATAACCGCAAATTTATATTACAAACCTAAATTTTAGTTGTCAACCCGGCCTCCGTTAAGAAAAAACGGCGCGCCGGCCGGCCGCACCGGGTGCCCGGAAGGGGACTTTGCGCATAAGGTAAAATTGTTATAATATTGACTCTTGATTATGACGAAAGCCCTCCTCACGATACTGCTCGCCTGCTGCTTTCCGATCACCCTTTCGGCCGATGTTTTCAGGGACTCGGCGTCCAATTTCGAGATAGATTTTCCCTCCGGGTGGGCCATAGAGAAAAGCAACGACCCCGCCGTCATCCTTCGCCTGGGCCAGAAAGATTCCTTCGCCGAGTTCACCAAGCTCGACTCGGAGCTGAGCGACTATTACCTCAAGGCCCGCGTGAAGGAGCAGGTGGATTCGCTGCGCTCCAAGGGCAACACCATCTCGGGCGAAGTGAAGCCCGTCTCCATCCGCGGCGTAACCACGGCCTACTACGTGCGCTATGACGCGATGGGTTCGCCGGCCTATATCTCTTTCCTTACCTACGACGAGAAGTCCTACGCCGTTTCCGCCCGCGGCGTGGACGAGACCGCTTTCCGTAACATGCTCAACCGCTTCCGCAAGCCGGGCGAGGTGATAAAGGCTCCCGCCCCGCCGCCCCGCAAGCCGCGCAAGGTGGCCAGCAAGGTGCCGAACGTCGCGCCGGAAGAAGAATTTGCCGTCCAGGTGTTCCGCGACGGGGCCGAAGATTCCACCTCCACGGCCGTAATGGCCGGGATGTGGCCGACGCCCGCCAGGATCTCTTGCGCCTCAGGCGACATAAAGTGCTCCATGAAGGCCCAGCCGGCGTCCGCGTCCTCGCCGGCGTTGGCGCTCAAGAAGAGGTCCTCGGTCTGGACATAGCCCGACAGGTGGCCGTCGCCGTACGCGGGCCAGGGATCGATGGCCAGGTTCTCGGCGCCGATGGCCTCGGCAAAGGCCGTCATGTTCCACGAGCCGTCGATGACGATGCCGGCGCGTCCCGCCCTAAAGAGGTTGATGTCGTTGTCGGTATCATACTCGGCAGGGCCCGCCTCCGAGAATGCGTCAAGCAGGTTGACCCACTCGACACCCTCCGCGGTGTTGAAGGCCGGATCGCCGTTCTCGTCCATGAGCCGGCCGCCAAGGCCGGTGAGGTGGCCGGCGGAGAAAAAGAGGCCGCGCTCCAGGCTGGCGCCGAATACATCGCCCGCAGTCGCCTCCTGGGCGCTGGCGAGCAGCTCCTCAAACGTAGCAGGGGCCTCGGCGATGATGCTCGTGTTGCGGAACATGAGCACGCCCTTGATGGTGTGGGGCAGGCCGATGAGCGCGTCGTTGTAGCGCACGGCATCGAGGGCGGCTTCGTTGAGGCCGCTCAGGAACTCGTCGCTGGCCCTGGCGCTCACGTCCTCCACGAGTTGGGCGTCGTAGAAGGCGGGTCCCCAGTCGGCAGAGCCGATGAGCACGGTGGGGCCGCCACCGGTGGCGGCGGCGGTCTCGAACTTGCCCCCCAGGTCCTCATGAGG
>DNQL01000256.1 GCA_003500765.1 Elusimicrobiota bacterium
ACCAACACGAAATTTCCATTAACTCAAAAACCGGCCTCGGCCCATCAGCGTCCCGCGGGCGCCGGCAACAGGCCCGGCAGCGGGCCGGAGGAGCATTCGTCGGCCACGCTCTTTTCCTCTTTGAGCAGTTCCATCAGCGCGGGAAGCCTGGCCGGGTCGGGAGACGGCCCGCCCTCCCGGTGATAGTTGGTGAGCAGTTTGTAGAAGCGCACCTTGGTCTCCGGGTCCGTTATCTCGCTGCCCGGGTTCCTGGTAAGACCGGCCACGCTGAAACCGGGCTCCCTCATCCTGGCCGCCCAGTAGCCGGCCTTATCGTCGACCAGTTCGGTGTTGAGCCGGGTAAGCCTCAGCTTCCTGTCGGAGCAGGAGAGAGCGCCTTCCCTGGAGGAAGGCGCGTCCCTCAGATCGGCGGGAAAAGCGCCGGGAGCGGCGGTCCCTCGGGCCGTCCCGGCGCCCGGGACCGGCATCATGCTCCAGTCCCTCTCCTCTTCGGCCCGGACGGCGGCCAGGACCCGCCGCTCCTTACTTCTATGAGTTTCACCAGCACCTTCAGGCTCTCCCCAGCCGCGAAGACAGAGCCTGTGACCACGGCGTCCACCGAGAACATCCCTTCAAGGTCCCGCGCGCCGCCAGCTCCCGATGAAAGCGTCGCCTCTTTGAGCACCTTTTCCAGTTGTATGCGTTCTATAACGTCCGGCTTCCCGTGGGAGGAGAGCAGGACTCCCATCTTCTCTGAAATATACTCCGCCTCACCCGCGCCGGCGCCCCCTTTGGCCGTGAAACCCAGGACCGAGACCGTCCTGACCCCGCTCTCCCTGGCGGACTGCGATATCCGGGAAGCGGCGGAAACCAAGTCTACACCCCCGCCGCCAGCAGCGGCGGCGGAAACGAAGAGGGCGCAAAAAAACAGCGCCCCGTAAAAACAAGGCCTCCGGTTATTCATAACACCCCCCGGATAGAGTATAGGCCCCGGGAGGTCCGCCGCCAATTGGCGGATTCCCAGTTTTAATGACTTTTCTCCACTTCCGGGGCTGTAGCCATAAAAAAGGCCCCCGCCGCGGAATGTTCCGGGGCGGGGGCCGTTCCTGCCGCTCGTCTTATTTCTTAGGCGAGAGCTGCGCCATGAAGTATTCCTCGATGAACTTGGAAAGCCAGGTCTCCCGTATATCGAGGTCCTCGACCCGGTCGATGCGCCTGGCGGCGGCTATGTCGGCCAGGAAGGCCTCGTCCAGCTCGGCCACGTCCCCGCGGCCGAGGATATTGACGTTGAGCTCGGTGTCGTAGCGCTCGCCGCGGGGGTGCAGGTTGTAGGAGCCGACGTTGGCGAACACGCCGTCCACGGTCATGAACTTCGAGTGCAGGGTGTCGCCGGTCTTGACGTACACGCCGGCGCCCTCGGCCTTGAGCACCGCGAGGCTCTTGAGCAGCGGCACGCCCATCGACTTGCACTGGCCGTTGAGGCTGTCGGGAGAGTTGGTCAGCACGTTGACGGCCACGCCGCGGTGCAGGGCGTCGAGCAGCGCGCGGGTGACCGCGGGCAGGGCCACGAAGTAGGCGTTCTCCACGTTTATCTCGCGGGTGGCGCCGTACATCGCCTTTATCATGCTCAGCAGGATCTTGGAATCGGTGGGCGGGTTCTGCAGCACGGGGGCTATGCGGGCGGAGCCGTAGGAGCCGGGGCGGGCCGGCGGCGCGGGGATACGGGTGATCTTCGCGCCCGGGACGGCGGCCTGCGCGTTCCACTCGCCGCGGAAGATAAGCGCCGTATCGTAGGCCGCGGGGCCGGAGTAGCGCACGTCGGTGTCGCGCCACTTGGCGCCGTCGCCCCTATGCGAGTAGGCGTCGCCGAAGTTCATGCCGCCGGTGATGGCGGTGGTCCAGTCGGCTATGCTGGTCTTGACGTGCCAGATATCGTGCCGGCGGCCGATCTCCTGGTAGCGCAGCACCTCTATGCCGGCGCGCTCCATGCGCTTGAGCGCGCGGGGGCCGTGGCTGAGGGCCACCTTGCCGTCCACCATGACGCGCACGTCCACGCCGCGCCGTTTGGCCTCTATCAGCAGGTCGGCGGCCGCGTAGCCGGTCTCGTCGTCGTAAAAAGCCCAGCTGGCCACGAAAAGGGTCTCGCGGGCGCCCATGATGAGCGCGTCCTTGGCCGCGAAAGATTCCGGGCCGTCTATCAGGTAATCGGTGTCGTTGCCGGCCGTGAAGCGGGCGCCGGAGGCGTCCTCCAGCTCGCGGATGAAGCCTTCGTCCTCAAGCAGGGAAGAGGCGCCGCCCTTGCGGGGAGCGTAGCGGGTTTCCGCGGCCTGCAGCAGCACGCGCTTGGAGATCTCCTCGAAATCGGGAGCCGCCGAGGTCCAGGGCAGGACGCCGCTGTCGGCTATCTGTCCGGCCACGGCGTGGTAAGCGGAAACGCCGAAGCCCCACAGCACGCCGGCCTGTTCGCCTATAGTGCCGCCGCCAAGGCCGGCCTTGGCCTGCGGTATATCGGAGGGGATCTCTATCTCCTGGCCGGCCGCCAGGCCGGAGGCCTCTATCTGGGCCATCACGGAATCGAGGTCGGCGGAGCCGGCGCTCGATACGGAAGGTATTATAAGGGAAGCTATGGTAATGGCGATGGTCTTTTTGATCATGCCTATAGTTTAACGGCCGGGCCGCTCTTTTTCAGGGGTCCTAAGGGAAAAAAGGGGCCGGAATAGGGCCCAGGCCCCGGGGGGTCTTGTGGGGACGTTGTTTAGTTGTTTAGTTNNAACTAAACAACTAAACAACGTCCCCCTTACCTTTTACCTTACTTTTTCAGCTGCGCGTAGAAGTACTCGGAAACGAAGCTCGAAAGCCAGCCCGGCTTCTCCCCCAGCTGGTCCGGGGAGGTGACGCGGCGGGACATCGCTATATCGTTGGCGAAGGCCGCGTCCAGCTGGGCGGTGGAAACGGGGTCTATGACGCTGACATTGACCTCGGTATCGTAGCGCTCGCCGCGCGGGTGCAGGTTATAAGAACCGATATTGGCGAACACCCCGTCAACGGTCATGAACTTGGAGTGCAGGGTGGCCGACCCCTGGTAAAGATAGATATTGGCGCCGGCCTGGGCCAGCGGCATAAGGCACTTGTACATGGCCTCGACGATGACCTTGCCCTCCGGGTCTATACTCTCCTTGGAGTTGGTGATGATATTGACCTCCACGCCGCGGGCGACCGCGTCCAGGACGGCCTTGGAGACAACCGGCAGCGAGACGAAGTAGGCGTTCTCGATGTTGATGCGTTCGGTGGCGCCGTACATGGCCTTCACTATGCTGACCAGTATTTTGGAATCGGTCGGGGGATTCTGGAGGATAACGCTGACTTTGGCTGAACCGCCCTCATAGGCGCCGGCCGGCGCGGTCTCGGCTACGGTGGAGAATTTAAGCTTCAGCTCGCGGACCTTGGCGTTCCAGAGCCGGGCGAAAAGGCGGCGGCTCTCGGCCACGGCGGGACCGGAGTAGATAACGTCGGTGTCGCGCCACTTCACGTTGTTGGGGTCCTTGTGGGAATAGACGTCTCCGAAATTCATGCCGCCCACTATGGCGTAGGCGTCGTCGACTATCATCATCTTGACGTGCCAGATATCGTTGCCGCGGTCCTTCTCTTCGTAGCGCAGCACCTCTATGCCGGCCTCTTCCATCAGCTTGAGGACGCGCTTGCCGTGGCCGACCGCCACTTTCTTGTCCACTATGACCTTAACTTCCAGGCCCTCGCGTTTCTTGAGTATCAGGTACTGGGCGCCTTCCCAGCCGGTTATATCGTCGTAGAAAGCCCAGCTGGAGACCAGCAGGCTCTTTTTGGCTTCGCGCATGAGGCGGTCGCGGACGGCGAAGGAGGCGGGGCCGTTGACCAGGTAGCGGGCGCTGTTGCCGTCGCGGAAGGAGCTGCCGGTGGCGCGCTCGTATTCGGCCACGAAACCGCCGTCCCTGAAAAGGGACTGCTGGCCGGCGCGGCGGGCGGGATAGGACCTGGAGACGGAGGCGTCCAGGACGCGCTTGGAGATATCGTCGAAGGTCGGGGCGCCGTCGGCCCAGGGTATCCAGCCGTTATCGGAGAGCTGCGCCCCCAGCGCGTGCCAGGCTATGACCGCGGTGCCGGTGTAGGAAACGGGCTCGGGAAGCGGGTAGTCGGAAGGCAGCGGGGGTATTACGGGCAGGGAGGGGACCTGCGGGAGCGGCGCGGGAGCGCGCAGAGGGGTAAGCTGAAGCGCGGCGGACTGGTCGCCGGAGAGAGAGCCGTCGAAACGGCCGCTGAGATCGGCGGCCCAGTCTTCGTGAGCGGGCACGCCCAGCGCCTCGGCCGTGCGCTCCATCCCGGCCTGGAGTTCTCCGAGCCGGGAGTCGTAATCGCCCTGGGCGAAGGAGGAGGCGGGGAAGATAAAGATAACCAAAGCTTTGAAAATGAGCGCGAAGGTTTTTACCATACCTATATTCTACCCCCGACGCGTAAGGCGCGACAGGGCCGAAAAGTCTCTTTTGGGCAAAAAAAGGGCCCACACGCATGTGGGCCCGATGGCCGGGAAAAGCCGGAAGGGAGGGATCAGTCCAGGTCCATGGGATTGATGGGCTTTATGTCCTCGCCCGATTCCTCTATGCGCTTCTTCTCCTGCTCGAACTTGTCCAGCAGGTCCTTTTTCTTCTTATCCATCTCGTCCCTGGCGCCGGAGAAATACCCTTCAAGGCGGGCTTTGTCCTCCTGTATCTTCTTCATGGCCTCCGCCATGGGATCGGTGCCCTCTTTTACTTTGGGCTTGTCCCAGTGGCGCAGGACCTTGCCGGTCTTGCGGTCCACCTCTATGCGGGCCTTGCAGCAGGGGCAGTCTACCAGGAAAGAACCGTCGGACATAGCGGGCTCCTTATTTGATACCCCACAGCGGATGCTGCTGCGGGAGGACTTTTACTCTGGAAAGCCTGGCGCGGGCGATGGCTTCCGCCTCGCGGAGCGGCCGCGCGGCGGGCGGGCGGGAGTTTTTTTTGCGCGTGGCCGGCTGTATGAAGAAAGGAATACCCGGGCAGGCCGCTGCTGCCAGGCCCACGGCCAGCCGGAATTCGCGCATCGCGAAAGAGGAGGTCAGGACGGCTTTTATGAACGTCTTGCGCGGGGCGACCGCGAGGAACCTGCGGTGGGCGGACCAGAACGGACGGTGGCCGCCCGAGGACGGCACCTTTATATCCATCGCCACGGCGGTCATAAGTCCGGCCACTTCTCCCAGTTCCCGGTACAGCGTTCCGTTGGTCTCCAGGTGCAGGGCCAGGCCGGCTTTTTTCAGCAAGGGAGCCAGCTCCTTTATGAACCGCCAGTGCAGCAGCGGCTCGCCGCCGGTCAGGGAAACGATGCGGGCGCGGCCGCGACGGGCCTGCTTTACTACCTCCGCGGCGGCCTCGGCAGTGGTCATCATGAAGGACGGTAGCGAGCGGGCGGCGGGCTCGTCGCAGTATGAACAATTCAGGTTGCATCCGGCGAAGCGCAGGAAAACCTGCCGCCGGCCGCAGTACAGGCCTTCTCCCTGCCGGGAACAGAATATCTCGTGTACGGGAGCGGCCGCGGTTTTCATTTCAGGGCGGGATCGGCGCGGCCGGCTTCGGCGAAGCCCTTGGCGCGCAGCTTGCAGGAATCGCAGCGTCCGCAGGGGCGGCGGCCCCCGGCGTAGCATGACCAGGTCAAATCCAGAGGGGCCCCGAGCTTCATGCCCAGCCGGACTATTCCGGCCTTGCTCAGCCTGATGAGGGGAGTGAGAAGTTTTATCCTCTCTCCCCTGTCCCCCTGCCGGGTGCCGAAAGCGGCGGCCCGCTCCAGGGCCCGGTAGAAAGCCGGGCGGCAGTCGGGATAGCCCGAATAATCCACCACGTTGGGCCCGAGCACCACGGCCCTGGCCCCTATGGCGTCCGCGAGGGATAATCCGGCGGAAGCGAAGACGAGGTTGCGGCCCGGAACATAGGTCGACGGTATGCCGGCGGTACGGCCTATGGCAGAAAGCTTCTGCTCGGGCAGGCGGCCGCGGCGGCCCACCAGGGAGCTGGTGCCGAACCAGGGGAAATCCAGTTTTATCCCGTAGAGCTTTACGCCCAGGCGCCGGGCTATGGCCCGGGCGCTGAGGTTTTCCCGTTCGTGCCTCTGGCCATAGGAAAAAGAAACCGCGCTGCAGCGGTACCCCTTCCGGAGCGCCCAGCAGAGAGCGACCGTGGAATCCAGCCCGCCGGAGAAAAGGACTACGGCTTCGGGCTTCACACCTTCACCCCCGTGCCGGCCGGGAAAACCGGGGCGAAAACGCCCCTGTGCAGGGCGGAGGGGACCCCCGTGAACCCCGCGTCGGAAAGGGCCAGTTCCAGGTCCGGCCTGCCGCCGGGGCGGCCGGCCAGGAAATCCAGCGGGCGCCCGCTGGAATGGATCTCCGCCACAGCGTCGCCGTAAGACATCTCCCCGGCCAGGAAGCGGGCGCAGGAAAAATCCTCGGCGTGGGTCCTGTCGTAATAGAGACAGGCCGGGACGAAAAGAGTGCTCATGGGGCGGGCCGCGCAATACCCGCGAAGGGCGGCGGAATTGGCGAAGCAGCCGATCAGGACTTCCGCCGCCGCGGCGCAGGCCATTACGGCCCTGGAGCCGGAATTGGTCACTATCACCGCAGGCCTAGAAGGGTCCGAACCGGAGAGAGCGGTCACGGGGGAATTGTCGTACTTTTCCACGCCCGGGATATCCCTCTCGGAGAAGATATCGGCGCCGGAGGCCCGGGCGGCGGCGACGGCCAGTTCCGTGTTCTCGTAGACGCGCACGTCCCGCCGGCCGCTCTCGAGCAGGGCGCAGACGGTGTTGGAAAAACGGAAAAGGTCTATGACCACGGCGCGCCCGCGCCAGCCGCGGGCTTCGCCGGGATCGTACGCCACTTTCAGCTCAGGGGGCGCGCCGCTTTCCGGGGACGTTCTCTGCATATTTTATGGCGACTCCGCTGAGCACCATCATGCCCGTGGCCCCGTCCCTGGGAGAGGCGGGAGAGGCGGTATCGTTGACCGGCTCGCGCATTATGATAATGGCGTCGGCGCCGATATCGGCGGCCAGCCGCCGCGCTTTTTTTTCGTACTGCCTGAAAGACTTTTCGTCGCGGCCGGAGATCCTTTCGCCGTGCATTACGGCGATGGCGCCCCAGGGCTTCCGGGTATCGTCCTTGGAGTAGAACACCTCCACCCGCTTCCATTTCCCGGGCTGGAACCAGGGTCCGACCTGGATCACGTCTATGCGCGGAGTAGCGCAGGCGGCCAGGACGGAAAGCAGCAGGCAGGCGGACAGGAGCGTCCTCACCGGGGAGGCTCCAGGCCCAGGTCGCGGCAGATCTTGCGGACGGTAAAATCGGCTATCTCGTTATGGCGCGTGACCGGCACTTCTTTTGTCGTGACGGGATTGGTGAAGATGGAGTATTTTCCTCCTTCCCGCGAGAGCACGCAGCCCTGCTGTGTGAGATACCTGACCAGTTCTTTGCGTTTCATAAGCACCTCCGAAAAAAAATTATTCGCGGCTCCTGTAGAGGGAGCCGGCGGGCTTCCAGGAGACGCCTCCCTTGCCGAATACCACCTGGATGAAATTCACGGTGCCGTCGTCGGCCTGCATGACCAGTATGTTGCGGCCCGCGTCGGTGAAAGTCCCCTTTACGTCGCCCAGCGAAGCCGGCAGCGCGTTGGGGTCCCCGGCCTGCGTGGTTTCGTCTTCCCCCTGTTCCCGTCCGGCGGGAGCGGCGGGAGAGTCGAAGCCGTCTATCATTACGGCGCCGTCCTCCTCTTCCGCTTTCGCGGGCTGTACGGCGGTTTCCGTCCTGGCCGGGGCGGGCGCCTTCTGCTGGGAATAAAGGGAAATGGGAAGGGCCGCTAAAAGCAGCAGCATTACCGTCTTTTTCATAAGGAGTTCTCCTAGAACCTCTTCACGCCGACCTGTCCCGGCTTTATCCCCAGCAGGGCGGTCGCAAGGGCGGAAAACCGCTCCGGGGCGTCACTGACGAAGAAACGGGCCGAACCGCGGCCGGAGCGGCGCAGCAGGCCCTCGCGGGAGAGCGTCTCTCGCACTGAGAGGGCGGCGGCTTCCGCAGAGTCAATTATATTAATTTTACGGCCCATGGCCCTGGCGATTATGTCCTTCAGCAGCGGGTAATGGGTGCAGCCGAGTATCAGGGAATCGTAACCTTTTCCGCGGTAGGGCGACAGGTATTCTTCGGCGGCCAGCCTGGTCAGGGCCGCGGCCCGGCGGCCGCGGGCGGGATCGCTCCAGCCTTCCTCGACGAGGGGAACGAAG
>DNQL01000309.1 GCA_003500765.1 Elusimicrobiota bacterium
CGAAGTGGTCTCGCTGCCGCTCTACGCCCTGGCCGCCGCCCGCCGCACCGCCGCCGGCGCCGAAGCCGGCTACAAATATTTCCTGCTCGGCTCGTTCGGCGCCGCGCTGACAGTTCTGGGCATCGCCTTCTTCTACGGCTCCGTCGGCTCGGTTCTCATCTCCTCCGCCGCGGCGATCTCGGGCCTGACGGCCCACCAGGCCGCCGCCTCGGCCGGCTTCCTGCTCATCATGGCCGGCTTCGCCTTCAAAGCCGCCCTGGTGCCGTTCCATATGTGGGTACCCGACGTCTACGAGGGCGCGCCGTCGCCCGTCGGCGCCTTCATGGCCTCCGCCGTCAAGGCCGGCGCCGTCCTCATACTATTCCGGCTATTTGTCGCCGCCGACCTGCCGCTCTACTACAAGGTATTCTGGTGGGTGGCCGCGCTGACCATGGCCGCCGGCAACATAGCCGCCCTGCCGCAGACGGGCGTGAAGCGCATGCTGGCCTATTCCAGCGTGGCCCACGCTGGCTACCTGCTGACGGGCTTCATGGGCGGCAAGGCCGCCTTCCCCGCCGTCTATTTCTACCTCGCCGTCTACGCCGCCGCCACCATAGGCGCTTTCTCGCTGGTAGCGATTCTCGAGAAGGGCGAGAAGGGTGTCACGCTCGAAGACCTGCGGGGCCTTGCCGCCGCCGACCCGGCCAAGGCGGCCCTGATGGCCGTCTTCGTCCTCTCGCTGGCCGGCATACCGCCGCTGGCCGGCTTCTTCGGCAAGTTCTGGCTCTTCGCCCANNCGGCCCCGGGCCTGGTCGTCATCGCCGTACTGGCCAGCGCCGTCTCGCTCTACTATTATCTCTCGATAATAACCGCCATGTACGCCGGCAAGTCCGACGCCCCCGCGGCCCCACGTGCGGCCACGCCTGGCATGCTGTGGCTGCTCGGCGCCTTCGTCCTGCTCGGCGGCCTGGCCGCCGACCTCTTCCTCGTCCCCGCCGCCAAAGTACTGCCTTTCCTGCCTTAAACGATGAAGACCTGGTTCTACGTACTTTCAGCGCTTTATCTGCTTAGCCCGATAGACCTGCTGCCCGAGCGGGCCCTGGGCCGATTCGGCCTTATCGACGATATAGTCGTGATAGCCGCCCTGTACTGGTATATGATCCGCCGGCCGGCCCTGCGGAAAGCCGGCGGGACGAGCGGAGAAAAGGCCGGGCCGGGGGAAGGTGAAAAGGGCGGGGAGAAACCAGTGGGCGAAGACGACCCCTATAAGGTCCTCGGCGTACCGGAGAACGCCTCCACCGACGAGATACGCCAGGCCTACCTGCGGCTGGCCAACAAGTACCATCCGGACAAGGTGGAGCACCTGGGGGAAGAGTTCCGGGAGCTGGCGCACCGGCGCTTCAAGGAAATACAGGCCGCCTATGAGGCGCTCTCGCCAAAGGGAAAATAACCGGGCTATGCGATACGAGACACTTTCTTGCGCGACAGCCATAGCAGCGGCATTCTTCCTGGCGGTCCCGACAGCCCCGCGGGCGCAGGAGAAGCCCGGCGGCCTAACTCTGCTGGAGCCGGAGCACCGGGCCGTCCTGGCCAATAATGATCCGGACGGGAGCCGCCTTTATGTCAGGGGAGCCAAAGCCAGGATCCCGCTGATAGACGTCGTGATAAGCACGCCGACCGCTCGGGGCGGCGAGGTTTTCACCTACGATCTGAAGCAGCTGGAGGCCCTCCCGCGGCCGCTCAGCCACCGGCACGAGGTAACAGTTATATAGCCGGCCGAAACCGACGCCATAACGAAAACGAGGGTATCATATGTCTCCCACAATGACCAAGAAATTCTCATTACGACTGGACCGCGCTTTATTCCTGGCCCTGCTGCTGTTATCCATGACAGCCTGCGAAAGAACGAGCGCATCGGTCTACTGGCATACCATGCATTACCGGCTATATCATCCCGGCACGCTCTCCGTCTTCGTTGAGAGAGAAAGATCGGTCGACGCTCAGAGCCTCTGGCAATGGGAGGGGGGCCGCCGCAATGTTTCAAAGGAAAAGGACACCTGGCTGGTCCAATGGAAAACAGATTCGCTGAAAGAGGGACAGGACAACTTTCCAGATAATGTCGAATATCTCGGTCATTACGAAGCCTACTATGAAAAAGACGCAGATGGCCCGGCCAGGGAATCCGGAACTGATCTGGACGGGAAAGTCATGGTGGACCCGGCCGGCCGCCCGTTCATACTCCCGGAAGGCAGCGGCAAAGACGGGATATCCGCGGCCGCCGCGGCATTGATATTCAGCGGACGGCACTTCTCCGCGGGCACAAGAACCCGGCTTAACAATTTCTCAGAGAAGCCCTACCCGGCCATTTACGATGCCAAGACCGGAACGACGGTCAGGCCGGTCCCGGTTACACAGGAGTTCGTCAGGTTTTCCGCCTCCATCGCCGGCAAAGAACTCTTCGCCCGGAGGCTGACCGAAGACCTGCGCTACCTGGTGGCCGTGCCTTACTTCGGAGCCCGGCCGGGGGTAAAGCAGGGTTTCAACCACGACAAGGCATATTGTTACGATATGCGGGCGGACAAGTTCTTTACCATGGCGCCGTCTTTCAGTACCGGGACCATGTCCATAGCCGACGCGGAAAGCGTGGACGGACGGCTGCTTTTCGCCGTCTTCGCCGACCAGAAGCGGCTGGGCATCGTGGACGGGCACTCCGACCCGCTGGCCGAACTGCCTGCGGAAGGGGTGAACTATTTCTCCTACGCCGCCGGCACGCATTGGGACTACGCCGCTAAAAGGGTTCTGATCTCGGCTTCGGAGATAGAGATAAAGGACCCCAACCGGCGAATAACTCTCTACGATTACGATTACGAAAAAAAATCAGGCAGAAAATTCAGGCTGGCCACGGGTGAACTGGAGGCGCCTCCGGCCGTTAACAAATAAGTGGTGAGCCCGCGGGGAACGTCAGGGCCGGGAGTTATCGCCCGGCCCTTGCCATTTAAAGGTGGACCTTCTCAGCGGGCCAGTTTGTAGGGATCGTCGGTGACGCTGAGCATGTACATCGCGGCCTTGATATTGTCGGCCACGACCTTCTCTATGACTCCGGCGCCGGGGTAGAAGCCGCCGCCGCCCCAGCGCTTGGGGGTCAGCTCGAAGGTGAAGGCGAAGATATTGCGCGCCATGTAGGCCCAGTCGGTGGTGTCGCCCGTGGCGACATAGAGGTCGCTGGACTGCTGGGGGACATAGCCGGTATGCACGGCGAACTGCTTCGCCATCGCCTCGAACACCTTGAGGTCCGTCTTGTTCTCCAGCGGCTCGGCCGAGCCGGCCCAGGGATAGAGTATCAGTTCGGAATAGGTGTGATAGCTGAGCAGGGTCTTTATATTGGGCCTGGCCAGGACGAAGTCGCGTATGGCGCGGGTCTCGGGCTCCGAGAAGGCCCGGGGCCCGCAGTAGGTGTCGGCGGAGGGGGAAGTGGAGGCTCCTGCCTCGCACCAGCGCGCGTCGTAATTGCGGTTGAGGTCGACGCCGTAGGTCCCGCCCGGGTTGACGGACCGGTTCTTGCGCCACCATTTGTATTTGCCGGTGGAGATATCGTACTCGGCGCCGTCGGGATTTACCATCGGTATTATGTGGATGTCGAGGGTGTCGATGTATTTGCGGGCCTCGGGCGCGTTCTTGTTCTCCAGCAGCCAGACGGCGAAGAGCAGCGCCACCTCGTTGGTCAGATGCTCGCGCGCGTGATGATTGGCCATGAAGACGGCGCCGGGCCTGTCGCTGGGGGTTTCGCCTTTCTCCGCGGGGTTTATGCGAAGCGCCCAGATGTCGCGGCCTTCCACGGTCTTGCCTATGGAGAACAGCGAGGTCTCGTCCGGATGGGCGGCGGCCAGCTGCCGGAGCAGGTCTATCGTCTCCTGGAAATTATGATAGACGGCGTCGGCTGTCGGGAAATCCTTGTCGAAATTGTAAATGGAGATCTTGTCGTCTATCCTGAAGCCCTTCGCCGCGATCTCGCGGACGGCGGACTCGCGGGCGAAGCCGCGCACCGAATCCTTATCCACTTCCACTATATCCAGGCCCAGCTCCAGCAGGCGGGTGCGCTTGAACTTATCCGCCGCGCCGACGGTAACCCAGGAGCGGTCGTCCGCCAGCAGGGCCAGGTCGTCCTTTATGACTATCGCCTCCGGCTCCGGCAGGGCCAGGGAGGAGTTGGATACGGCCACCCGGCTGAGCAGCTGTCTGAAAGAGAGGCTGTTCTCCGGGCCGTTGTCGCCGGCGGCAAAGGCGGGGGAAATGATAGCGAAAGATATAAGGGTGAAAAGGGTCTTTTTCATAGGTAAGGACAATATACGATTTAAGTTGACCGCGGTCAATCAGTCGTGCAGCCTGCCGCCGCAGCCGACCGCGCCGATAATTATGAAGGGGATGGAAAGCATCGTCAGCATGGGGAAGAAACGGTAGACCTCTCCGTCCCATAGGAATTTGGGCCCGCCGTCCGGCAGCGCGACGGTGACGAGGAAAGAAACGCCGCAGGCGACAAGGGCGAGATAGAACAGGGCCCGCCAGAAGAGCGGGGGCGCGCGCCGGCCCGACACTATGCGGCGGCGGCGGGCCTCCAGGCGCAGGAGTATCAGCCAGGCGGGATAACACAGGTAAAGAAGGCCGTCCCAGATATTGCCGGACCGGAAATGCCAAACGGCGGCCAGCGGACTGCCCCAGACAAGTATCTTGTTGACGACCCGCCAGACCGGCTCGTCCGGGCGGCCGTTTAGCTCTTCCTCGATCTCGTCGCCATGAAGCTCCTGGAGTCCTATCAGCACAAGGGCGAAGCCCATGAAGCCGCCGAAACCGCGGCCCATCCAGAGCAGTACCGACTCGTAAGTGGGATCTCCGGCCAGCGAAGCGGCGAAACCGAAAACAGCCGTGGTAGCGTAGAAGACCAGGACGCCGCCGCGCGCCGTACTGACATTGAATCCGCTCATGAAGAAATCTTCCCAAAATGCGGGGGGACGGGTCAACGGGTCAGAAAAAACCGTTCTTCTTGAGGGCATCGCGCAGGGCGGCGTCGCCGGCGGCGCCGGCTCTCGCGTATTTGCCCAGGATGTCGTATTCGATATTCACGGCGGAGCCGGGTTTGAGGATTTTCAGCGAGGTATTGGCCCAGGTGTGGGGGATGACCGCGGTCTTGAAGGAGCGGGGGGTTACGGCGAAGACGGTCAGGCTGACTCCGTCGAGGGCGACTGAGCCTTTCTCCACCATGACGGCCCCGGTACCCGCCTCGAGTTCGAGTTCGACGCTGTTCGCCTTTTTATCCACGGAAAGGAGTTTAACCACCCCATCGACGTGGCCGGTGACGAAATGGCCCCCCAGACGGGCGCCCAGTTTAAGGGCGCGCTCCAGGTTAAGGGGCGCGCCGGGGCCCAGCAGGCCCAGCGCCGTGCGCGAGCGGGTCTCGGGGCTGAGGTCGAAGAGGGCGGAGCGGCCTTTCGCGGAGATATAGGTGAGGCAGGCGCCATTGACGGCGACGCTCTCGCCGGCCTCGAGCCGCCAGCCC
>DNQL01000166.1 GCA_003500765.1 Elusimicrobiota bacterium
GGCGGCGGAGACGGGCGCCGCACCCGGCCAGGGCGAGTCCGCGGCATGAAGCAGGTGACGGCGGCGGTCATCGAGAAGGACGGCCGGGTCCTTATCGCGCAGCGCAAGTCGGGCGACGCGCTGGCGGGAAAGTGGGAGTTCCCGGGCGGCAAGCTGGAGCCGGGCGAGACGCCGGAAGCCTGTTTGCGGCGGGAGCTTAAAGAAGAGTTCGGCGTCGAGACCGAGATAGGCGATTTCATCTGCTCGAGCGAGTTCGAGTACAAGCATTTCCACATAGAGCTGCTGGTCTACCGGGCCAGGCATATCTCCGGTGAATTTCAACTGCACGATCACGCGGCCATCGAGTGGGTGGCGCCCGCGGACCTTCTTAAATACGACCTGGCCAGCGCCGATATCCCGGTGATAGAAAAACTGACCGGGGCCCTCTAACTTCTCTGGGTCATAGGGACCAGGCCGGTATAGGCCGTAAAACGGGGCGGGACTGGGTCCCGCGACTCTATTTGGCGCGACCGGTTATTTAATTCAATCCTTATAGAGGGCCGATGCCGCAATGTCCAGCAACGAGCGGCCCCGGAGGAAAGAAATGAACAAATCAGCAGCTATACTTTTCGCGGCGCTCCTTTCGATGGGCGCGTCCGCGCGGGCAGCGGAAGTGGATTTCGACGGCGTTAAGGGGTTCAGTCTCGAGTCCATCGAGGAGATGATCGCCGACCAGGAGGATAAGGGGCACAAGCCGCCGCCTCCCCAGCATCACCCGGTGAACCCGCCCGGCCATAACAATAATACGCCCGGCCACAATAACCACCACAACCCGCCGCCTCCGCCGCCGAGCCACAATAACCATCCCAAGCCGCCGACGCCGCATTATCCGCCGGTGCCGCCTCCGTACCATCCGCCGTCCCCGCCCCCGCCGCAGTACCACTTCGGCGGCTACGAGCGCAGCTGCCAGACGCTGACCTTCACCTCGCAGAGCCCTCTGAGCGTGACCAGGGAAATGACCATGCGCGAGTTCGGCGAGGAGTGCCAGTCCTTCTATAACGGCGGGTACAGCTACGGCGGGCACGGCTACTGCCGCCCCGTCAGCAATTACCACTCCCGCAAGGTGACCGTCAACATCGGCCCCCGCCGGCTGGAGTCCTGGGAGACCGAGCGCCTGGAGGTCTGCATGGAGGCGCCCAAGCGCGTGACCGTGGACACCGCTGGCATGCTCTACCACTACACGGTGGACACGAAGAACGATGAGGGCTTCCTGGGCTTCAACCGCAGGACCACCGTCACGATGACGCCTCACGCCAAGAAGCCGTCGCAGCCCGATTCGAAGGAGCTTTCCGTGGCCTTCGCCGGGACCACCTCGCAGGGCGCCGTGCTCATGATCAACGACAACCGCGCGGATTATTTCCGCGGCGAGAGGATCACGATAACGGCCGAAGGGATGCGCATCCCCGGGAACGTGGACAATATGCCGGTGCAGGACCTGCTGGACTCGTTCGCCAAGTTCGAGATCACCAGGACCTTCGACGTGAGCCGCGCCTACGAGCTCAGGCTCATGGACGCGCCCAGGCCGGGCAAGTACATGGTCACGCTCAAGTTCTACCGCTCCGGGCCCCTGTCGTCCGGCGCCACGGCCAGCACGATGGAGATGATAGAGATACGCTGAGCCGAGCCGTATAAGTGGAAGACCCCCGCGCCGCTGTCAGGCGCGGGGTTTTTCTTTGGCGGACGACGGCCCCGGATTTTGTAAACTTTTCACATGAAAGCATTTATGCGCCGGGTTCTTTTCCCGGCCGCGGGGCTGGCCGCGGCGGCGGCGCTGGGCTGGTGGCTGACGCTGAAGCCCTCCAATGACCGCGACTGGCAGCCGGACGCGGCGCGTACGGCCTGGGCGGAGGTCGACGGGAACGCGGTGACGGTGCATAATGTGCGGAATTTCGACTACCGCGCGGAGACGGATTATGACCAGCGCTGGGAGACCCGCTCCTACGACCTTTCGCGGATACGGGGCGTGGACCTGATGTTCACGTACTGGGGCTCGCCGCGGATAGCGCACGTGGTGGTGAGCTTCCCTTTCGGGGGCGGGGAATACCTGGCTTTCTCCATAGAGACCCGCAGGGAGCGGGGCGAGGAGTATTCCAATTTCCGCGGTTTCTTCAGGCAATACGAGCTGATGTGCGTGGCCGCGGACGAGCGCGACGTGGCGCGCCTGCGCACCAATTACCGCAAGGGCGAGGAGACCTACCTCTACCGCACCACGGCGACGCCGGAGTACGCCCGCGGGCTCTTCCTGGGCTACATCGAACGGCTCAACCGCCTGCACCAAAAGCCGCAATGGTACAGCACGCTGACCAACAACTGCACCAACAATATAGCCGCGCTGGCCGGCGAGCCGCAATGGGACTGGCGCGTGGTGTTCAGCGGGCTGGCCGACCGGATGCTCTACGACCAGGGCAAGCTGGAGACCGGCGGGCTGCCCTTCGAGGAGTTTAAGGCGCAGGCCCATATCAACCAGGCCGCGCGGGCGGCGGACAAAGCGGCGGATTTCTCCGCCCGTATAAGGGCCGGCCGCGCCGGTTTCTGACCCTTGGGGGTGGGGGCCGCATATTGGCATAAAAATTGCTCCGTTCTGGGTGTGAACCCAAAGGAGACGCCCAATATGACCAGATCGACCATTCTCGCCCTTGTTTTTACCTTCATCGCACAGCCGGCCCTGGCCGATGTGTCCTTCGATTCGCCCGCTAAATCGGATCTGCGCGGCCTTATAGCCGATGTCGATGTGCCCGCCGCTGCCGATGCGGAGCCGGTGTCGTACAGGACCGGCAATAAGATAATCTTCGGCGAGGACGACCGGGTGGAGTATTTCCAGGCGCCCGCCGGGTTCCGGGAAAAGGCCGATTCGGTGGTTTCGCTGTGGAAGAGCCAGTTCGTTCTCCGGGAAGGCGACAGCGGGCCTTATACGCTGGCGCTCGACACCTACGGCCGGCGCTACAACCTCTGCCCCGGCGTGCGCTTCGCCGAGCAGTCGGTGGGCGCTTTCTGTTCCGGCGCGCTGGTGGGCGAGGACCTGGTGCTGACGGCCGGCCACTGCATCAAGGACGAGAACACCTGCAAGAGCACCAAGTTCGTCTTCGGCTTCGGCGTGAAGGGCGAGGGCGAGAGCGCCGCCGGCCAGGTCCCCGAGTCGGACGTTTATGGCTGCGCGGAAGTGATCAAGCGCGACTGGACCAATTTCACGGTCAGCCAGAACGGCGGGCCGCAGCAGACCGTCTTCGGCGACGATTTCGCGCTGGTGCGGCTGGACCGCAAGGTAAGCGGCCGCAAGCCGCTGGCGGTAGGCAGGGACGGCGGCGTCAAAAAGGGCGACGCCGTGATGACGATGGGCTATCCCTCGGGCCTGCCGCTCAAGATCTCGACTTACGCCACGGTGGTCAAGCCGGTCGGCGAGCATGACCGCTTCTTCGTGACCAACCTCGATACCTTCGGCGGCAATTCGGGCGGCCCGGTCTTCAACGCGGCCACCGGCCTGATAGAGGGCGTGCTGGTGCGCGGCGACGGCGACAGCTTCCTGCAGACCTTCGACGGCTGCAATATCTTCCACGTGAAGCCGCAGAACGCCGGCGTGGGCGTTTCGGCCAACAAGCTGGACAAGGTCCTGGAGTTCATCCCGGAGCTGCCGCTGTAAGATTTTGTAAACTGTCCGGGTGACGCAACATATACAGCCCGACCTTTTCGCCGAAGCCCCGGCCCCGCCCGCCTTCCTGTTCTTCGACACGGAGACGACGGGGCTGCCGCGCCGCTGGGGCGCGCCGGTGACCGAGCTGGACAACTGGCCGCGGCTGGTGCAGCTGGCCTATATCGCCTACGACGCGGATGGGAACCTGCTCCGGTCGGTGGACACGCTGGTAAAGCCCGTCGGTTTTGTTATACCCGAAGAAGCCGCCAAGATACACGGCGTCACCACCGAGCGCGCGCTCAAAGAGGGCCGCGACCTTCTGGAAGTCCTTAAAGAGTTCCGTGCGCTGCTGGACGGGACCAGGTACCTCATCGCCCACAATATGGGCTATGACGAGAAGATCATCGGCGCCGAGTTCCTGCGCAACGGGATGACCGATATCCCGCCGTCGGTGATAAAGATCTGCACGATGCACAGCACCACGGAGTACTGCGAGATGCCCGGCGCGCGGGGATATAAGTGGCCCAAGCTGGCCGAGCTTCACCGGAAACTTTTCGAGGCGGATTTCGAGGGCGCTCATAACGCGCTGGCCGACGTATCGGCGACCGCCAAGTGCTTCTGGGAGCTCAGGAAGCGCGGCGTTCTCAAGGTTTAGGGTATGGCGCGGAGTTTCATCATAAGCCTGCTGTCGGCGCCGTTCTCGGTGCTGGCCTTCGTCATCGGCTGGGCCGCGCGCGGCCTGCGCACGGGCGCGCTGGCGGC
>DNQL01000233.1 GCA_003500765.1 Elusimicrobiota bacterium
CTCCCGCGCTGCGCGACGGCGTCCTGGGCGGCGCCACCCTGGTAAAAATAAACCGGCAGGAGTTCGAAGAATTCAGCCGCTCCTCCCTGACTCCCGGAGCGGTCGCGCGCTGCCTGGGGCGCTGGCGCCCCCGCGGCCTGCGCACCCTTATCGTCACCAATTCCTCCGGTCCCGGCTATTGCTCCTGCCCGTCGGGGGATTTCATCTTCGATCCCCCCCCGGCCGGGAGGATAGTGAATCCCGTGGGCGCCGGCGATTCTTTCATGGCCGGCTGGGCCCGTTCCCTCGAGCTGCGCCTGGGCGCGGAGGAATCCATAAGGTTCGCGGCCGGCTGTTCGGTGGCGGACTGCATGACGCTGGGCTCCGGCGTAATCACCAGGGCGGAGGCGGAGCGCTGGGCCCGCCGCGTCCGCGTCAGGAAGATCTGATACCCGCAGGAGGCTTTTCACCATGTCGGAACTCTCTAAAATAGAAGCGGTATTCGCGAAAGCGGGAGCGGAGGGACGCAAATCTCTCTCCGAATCCGAAGTCTACGGAATACTGGACCTCTGCGGGCTCGGCGCCCCCTCTTACGTCGTCGTCCCCGCCCCCATGAAGGAGCCTTCCGCCGCGGCCGCGGACGTCTGCTCTCGTATCCCCGGCGAAAAGCTGGTGCTGAAGGTCCTCTCCTCCGCCACGCTGCACAAGACCGAATCCGGCGGCGTGAAGGTCATGGCGAAGGAGAGCGGTCCCGTAGGAGAGGCCCTGCTGGCCATGGCGGCGAAGTTCCCGGACGCCGAGGGCTTCCTCGCCTGCGAGTTCGTGGAGCATTCGGCATTCGCCCTGGGCGAGGAGCTGCTGCTCGGCGCCAGGTCCGACGACGCTTACGGGCCGGTCATAACACTGGGCCCCGGCGGTACCGACGCCGAAGCGCTGATAGGGTCGCTCCGGCCCGGCCTGGCCCCGTCGGTGATCCCGGTGGACCTGGCCTTCAACGCCCAGGCCTGGAAGAATTTCCTGGAGAACTGCTGGGCCTGGCGCTACGCCGCCGGCGGAGTGCGCGGCGGCCGGCGCCTGGCCCAGGACGGCGAGATGGTCAAGTGGCTGGAGGGCTTCGCCCACCTGCTCAGGAATTTCAGGGACGGCGGTCCGTCGGAATGGGCCATAGAGGAGTTCGAGATAAACCCGCTGGCCGTCTCCAGGGGCCGCCTGGTCGCGCTGGACGGCGTGCTGCGCTTCCGCAAGGCCAGGCCGGACGCCGCCCGCCGCAAGCCTTCCAGGAAAGGCGTGGAGTCGCTCATACATTCCAAGAGCGTGGCCGTGGTCGGCGTCAGCGAGAAGAAGATGAACATGGCCCGCATCATCCTCAATAACATCGTCAAGGCCGGCTTCCCGAAGGAGAAAGCTTACATAGTCAAGGAAGGCGTGGCCGAGATAGACGGCGTCAGGTGTTATCCCACGCCCGCGGACCTGCCGGAGAAGGCGGACATGTACGTGGTGGCGGTGCCGGCCCCGGAGGTCCCCAAGGTGCTGGCCGACGCCGGCGCGTCAGGCAAGGTCAACGGCGTGGTGCTGATATCGGGCGGGATGGGCGAGAAATCCGGCTCCGAGGACGTGGGCCGTACCGTGGTGGACATCCTCAACCGCGGCCGAGAAAAGAACCCCGATTTCGCGCTGAGCGGCGGCAACTCGATGGGAATAGTCCTCAACGACGCGAAGGTGAACACTTTCTTCATTCCAGAGCATAAGATGGAGCACCCGCTGGGCGTCAATCCTTACGGGGCGCGTACCGCTTTCGTAAGCCAGAGCGGCGCTTTCGTCATCTCGGTAATAAGCAAGATGCCCTGGCTCAAGCCGGCCTACAGCATAACGGTGGGCAACCAGCAGGATGTCACCGTCCCGGATTACGTGGAGCGCCTGGCCGACGAGGACGACCTTAAGGTCATACTGGTGTACATGGAAGGGTTCAAGCCCGGGGACGGTCTGGCGCTGGCCAAAGTCATAGAGAAGGCCCGCGCCAGGGGCAAGCAGGTCCTGCTCTACAAAGCCGGCAGGACGGCGGTGGGGCAAAAAGCCGTTATGGGCCATACCGCTTCCATCGCCGGAGATTACATGGTGACGCGCGCCATAATGGAGAAGGCCGGCGCGCTGGTGGCGGATAATTTCGACGAATTCTCCGACCTGGCGGCGCTGGCCTACTACTTCGCGGACCTGCGGCCGGAGAACGGCAACACTTTCTTCATGAGCAACGCCGGCTTCGAGGCCGCGGGGATGGCCGACGGCATAAAGGGCCTGCTGGCGGCCGGCATGAGCCCGGAACTGGCCGCGGACATGGCCAGGACGCTCAAGGAGCATAAGCTGGATTCGATAGTGGACGCCAAGAACCCGCTGGACGTGACGCCTATGGCGACGGACGCGGCGATAGGCGCCATAGTCAGGACGGCGCTGGAATCGGACGAGTATTCCGGCGCGCTGATCTCCATGATCCCGCTCACGGCGGCCATGAGCACGCTGCCTAAAAGCCCCGACTGGCCGGACGAACTGGAAAATTCCTTCCTGAAGAGCGCCGCCGAGGCCGCGCGCGCGGAGAAGAAGCCCCTCATATTCTGCGTCGGGGCCGGGTCCAGGTACGAGCCCTACTGCGCCTACGCGCAGTCGCTGGGCATGCCCGTGTTCCGCTCGGCGGACAGGGCCGCCGCCATGTACGGCCGCTACCTGGAATACGCGCTGGGCGACTAGGCCGCCAGCTTAAGTATCTTCTCTATCTCCGGCTGTTCGTGCCGCATGCCCCACATGCGGATGAGCATCATGGCGTTCTCCGCGATCTTCGGTATGTCCGAAGCCGGGATCTTCGCCTCGGCCAGGCGCACCGGCGCCCCGGCCTCCCTGAAAAGATCCTCGAAAGCGTTTATGCAGGCCTCCGCCTTCGTCGTCCCGAACACCGCCCGTCCGAACTTCTCCAGCCGCCCGGGCCCGTCGGTCTCCAGGTGATGCCTGAACCAGGCCGGCATGACTATGGCCAGCCCGGCGCCGTGGGCTATGTCGTAGAGGGCGCTTAGCGAATGCTCGATGGCGTGGTTTATGAAGGTCATGCCGCCGTAGCCGCAGACCGGCAGTCCGTTGAGGGCCAGCGTGGCCGACCACATCATGGACGCGCGGGCGTTATAGTCGGCGGGGTCCGCGAGTATGCGCCGGGTGGAGGCGACGATGGAGCGGGCCAGGCCGTGGACTATCTCGTCGGTGACTTCGGCGTCCGGGTTGCGGGCCGTGAAATAGCCTTCGATTATGTGGGCCAGCGAGTCAACCGCGCCGTAGGCGGTCTGCTCGCGGGGCAGCGTCATCGTGGTTTCCGGGTCAAGGGCCGAGGCGCGCGGGAACAGGGCGGCGCCGTGGGCGGAGAACTTCTGCCGCGTGTCCTCGTTGGTTACCACGCAGCCGGCGTTCATCTCGGAGCCGGTGGCCGGCAGCGTGAGCGCGGCGAAGACCGGCAGGGCGTCCTTGACCGGCGCCTTGCCGCAGAAAAGGTCCCAGACATCCCCCCCGTATTTCATCCCCGCCGCTATCGCCTTGGCCTCGTCTATGACGGAGCCGCCGCCGGCCGCTATGACCATGTCGCAGCCCGCCTCCGAGGCTTTCCGCATTCCTTCCCGGACATGGGAGAGCGCGGGGTTCGGTTTTACACCGGGATGTTCCGTTACTTCAATGCCGTTCTTCTTCAGGGCCGAGGTCACGGCCTCATAGACGCCGTTGCGCTTCACGCTGCCGCCGCCGTAGACGAATAACGCTTTTTTTCCGGCTTTGGCCGCCTCGGGCCCCAGTTTGGGGATGGAATCGCGGCCGAAAATTATCTTTGTAGGATTGGCGAAAACGAAATTCTGCATATGCCCTCCTTGCTGACGGAAAAAGTCTAGCAAAAAAAGACCGCCCGCTCGCGCGGGCGGTCGCGTCGGCGGGGCCGCGAAGCCCGGCTTATTCGGGATCGACCCAGACTCCCCGGGCGGGAACGCCGCCGAGGGACTTGTTGCCGACGGGGGTTTCCGAGGCCAGGCAACCCGAGATGAAGGCGCGGGCGGTGACCAGTTCGTGCATCGGGTTTATCAGTATCGGCTTGCTTTTTCCTTTTTTGAAGTCGACGTGGTCCCGCTTCACTATGTACTTGGAGTTAAGCTTGCCGGTGTGGTCGTTGTAGATGATCTCCACGTGGCAGTCGTAGTAGTCGCGGTAAAGGGGCTTGAGCCACATGCTCGCGTCGTCGAGCGTGGCCTTGAAGTCCTTGCTCTCCACGAACTCGATGCGGTCGCGCCAGTCCTCGCTGAGGTCCAGGTAGACGTTGGGGTCGCAGTAGTTCCGGTCGATAGTGAACGCGTCGTAGAGCTTTTCCCGCATCACCTTGGCCAGGCGCGCTCCTATCTTTCCGCCTGTGGAGTTTACGTAGTCCTCCTGCTGCTCGTCGCCGGCGTCGTGGGCGCTGTTGAGCACGTGCGAGCCGGCGGTCTCTATGCCGCCTATCAGCGCGGCCCGGAAGCCGCCGCGCACGTAGCCGTAGAGCATGATGCCGTGGAAGTGGTACCACGCGCCGAACTTGTCGCCCTTGCCCTGGTAGAAGTTGCTGATATTGGACAGCTTGCGGGTCACGGCCAGCTTGTCGCGCTCCGGGTGGCGCCAGTGGTCGGACAGCACGTTCTCTATGGTGAGTATCGCCAGGTAGACGTCGCCGTGGTTGAGGCGGTAGCTCTGCCTGAAGGCCTGGTCCATGGTGACCGAACCTTCGCCGCGGGTGAGGATATGGTCGATCAGCGCCGATTCCGTGCCGGTCTTGAAGTGGCGGGCGGTCACGCCCGAGGCCAGCGCGGTCAGCAGCTTGGTGAACACCTGCGGGATCATCTCCCCCTTGTCGCGGCAGTACTGTCTGAACTCGGGGCTCCACTCGTGCGGCTCGCCGAAGCGGGGCTCTATGCCGTTGGCCCGCTCCTCCACTATGATCTGCTGGTACATCTTTATCATTTCTTTCTTGCGGAAGGGATTGATGCGGCCCTCCAGGTGCAGTTTGGAATTGCGCAGCTGCACCAGCAGGCGTTCTTTTTCGTCCGCGGGCAGGTCGAGCGCCATGATGTCGGCCTCGGTGGGCATGGCTATCGGCGGGTCCTCTACCACCGGGTTCTGGTCCGAATAGGTGCCGCCATTGGCGTCCCCGTTGTCCTCGGCTATGCCGAAGAGGACCTGGAAGAGGACCTTGGGCAGATTCTTGGTATACACCGTCAGCGCCACGTCGCCCTGCAGGTCGTGGCGCTGGTAGGAGGACTGGCGGTAACGCCGGGCGAAATCCAGAGTGCCGTCGATGCCCGGGATGTCGATGGTGCCGCCGATGATGTTTATCTTTTCGCCGCTCCGGCCTGCGCCGTCGAGCAGCGGGTCGTAGCTGTAGGGGACGAGATAATAGTTCTTTGTTTCGGCCCGGGGCGCCGGGACCGGAGCCGCGTCCATGCCCTTGACAGTCTCCAGGTCCATGGAGACCAGGTCGAAGCCGGAGGCGCTGAGGTTTGAAAGGGTTAGCGAGGTTATGACCGAAAGAAGCAGGGCTTTCTTTATCATATCGATATTATAGCGGCGCCCGGCCTGGTTCATAAGGGAAACAGGGCCCAGGCCCCCGTTGTTTTAGGGCCCATGCGGTTTATAGGACTTGTGCTGATCAGCGGGCGGCGGCGCGGCGCAGGCGGTCCATGATGGCCAGCCCCAGTCCCCTGGCGGGGACGCGTTCGGCATATATTGTACGGGCTCCGGAGGCTTCCAGCCGGTGAAGGGCTGAAAACAGGTTGGCGGCGGCTTCGCGCAGGTCGCCCCGGGGCGATAGCACTTCCACCCTGCGGAAATCCCCCTCCGGACGCCGGCGGAACGCCAGGTAAGCGGCCCCGCGGGGATCGGCGGCGGCGCCGGGCTTTATGAGCTTCAAAGGGACCGAGGGAGCGTAATGCGTCCTGAGCTGGCCGGGAGCCCTGACTTTCGCGCCGGCACGGGCCAGCCTCACCTTGCGCAGGCCGCAGGCGGCGGCTATTTCGGAGTCTGGCAGCGCCCCGCGGCGCAGTATGACGGGGCGGCCCTTTTCGAAGGCGACTATCGTGGACTCTATGCCGTGGATGGCGGGTCCGCCGTCCAGGACTATCACCCCCCTCGGGCCCAGCTGCTTGAGCACGTGTTCCGCCGTAGTGGGGCTGAGACGGCCGAATCGGTTGGCGCTGGGCGCGGCCAGCGGTCCGGCCAGTTTTATCAGGGCCGCCGCGGCCGGGTGGGCGGGCAT
>DNQL01000021.1 GCA_003500765.1 Elusimicrobiota bacterium
GCAGCCGACCCGGCCGCGGAAGCCGCGGCCATACTGGAGGAGATAAAATGAAGAAAGACCTTCTCGCCGCGCTCAAAGAGAACGGGGCGCTGCTCAGCGGACACTTCCTGCTTTCGTCGGGACTGCACAGCCCGGACTATGTACAGTGCGCGCTGGCGCTCAAGAGCCCGGCCCGCGCGCGGGAATACGGCAGGGCGCTGGCGGCGCTTTGGACCGGAGGGAAGCCCGACGCCGTGCTCTCGCCGGCCATGGGCGGCCTGATAATAGGCCATGAGACCGCGGCCGCGCTGGGCGTGGATTTTATTTTCGCTGAAAGACAGGACGGAAAACTTACGCTGCGCAGGGGCTTCTCGCTGCCGCGCGGAGCCTCCGTCGTGATAGTAGAGGACGTTTTCACCACCGGCAAGTCCACGATGGAGACGGCGGAACTCGCCGCGGGCCTGGGAGTGAAGGTGGTGGGAGCCCTCTCCATGATAGACAGGACGGGCGGCCTCGCCTTCCCCTTCTCCGCGGCCAGCCTGCTTAAACTGGGCCTGACCGTCTACGACCCGTCGGACTGCCCGCTCTGCGCCACCGGCGCGCCGCTGGTCAAGCCGGGCTCCCGGGAAGGAGGAGTAAAAAATGCGCGCTGAACTTCTGCTCGTCGCCCTGCTGCTGCCCCCGCCGGCCGCGGCCCAGTCTTTCATGCAATCGAGCTCGTGCCATTTCGAGCCCGGACCCGGCCTGAACGCGTTCCTGAAAAAGGAAGGAGAAGAGCCGGTAAAGATACGACTGAAACGCCAGCCCATGACCACCTACGTATCGGACCAGTGCGGCCTGGTCTCGCTGGCCGGCGGTTTCGACGGGGTCAATATGACCATAAACGCCGTGGACATTTACTCCTCGACGGGGGCTTTCCTGGCCTCCACAAAGGTCAAGATGGAGAACATGGGGGGCGCCGGGTTCAACGGCGACGGGAGCCTGTTCATGTACGCCTACCAGGTGCGCGACATAGGCGGCGTTTCCGTTTTCAGCATGGAGACCGGGGAGCGGCTGTGGAGCAAACCCTTCCCGGGAAGCGCGCTGGAGGTCAAGCTCTCCGACGACGGGCGGCGCATAGCCGCGCTGACCGAAACGCCCTGGGAGAACGACGGCCGCACTTTCCGCGTCTCCATGTTCTCTATAGAGGGCAAGGAGCTGTGGCGGGACGAGTTCCGCTCACCCTACACCGCGGCATTCGACACTTTCGAACCCGACCTGAAGACGTTCGACATAAGGGTGCGTCATATCCGGCTAGGCGTGCCGGACGGCATAAAAATGAAGCAGATGCGTAAATACCGCTGGAACGGATCGAGGCTTAATAAGGAAATCGTCGACTACTCAGCCGACGAACATAAGCCTGTCAAAAAAAAGAAGCGCGCCGAAGACCGCCAGCACGACGCCGGCGGCGATCTCGACCTTCCTGACCCCGCCTCGGAAGCGGGAAAGTAGTCCGAACACCGGCACCGTCAGCCAGGCCGCGGCCAGGAAAGGCGCGGCCAGGCCCAGCGAGTAGACGAACAGCAGCGCCATCCCCCTGCCCATCTCCTGGCCGGCGGCCAGCACCAGTATCCCCGACAATATCGGCCCGATGCAGGGCGACCAGCCCAGCGCGAAGGCGAATCCCATCAGGAAAGCGCCGTAATGAGTGCCGCTGAATTTCTTGAGCGGGACCCGTTTCTCGTAATTGAAGAACCTCAGGTCGAACACCCCGGCCATCTGCAGGCCCATCACGACCATAAGGACCCCGAGCCCTTTCATGATGGGGCCGCGCCAGGCGTCGAGCAGCATGCCGACGGCGGAGGCGGCCGCGCCCAGCAGGGAGAAGGCGATGGCGAACCCCGCGCAGAAGAGCAGAGCGCCCTGCAGCACCCGGCGGGAATGTTTCCCCTCGGAATCTTTCAATAGCTCGGCGGCGGAATAGCCGCTTATCAGCGACAGGTAGCCCGGCAGCAGCGGCAGGATGCAGGGAGAGAGAAAAGACGCCGCGCCGGCGCCGAAAGCCGCCAGGAACTGGGTCACCTGGCTTTACCCCCGGCCCGCGCCGGTTTCGCCGCGCCGCGGGCGCCCGTTTTTTTCCTCTCGGAATAGCGGACTATCCTCATCGGGGGCTTGGCGGGAGACGGCCAATGCGCCGTCTCGACGCAGCGCATCACCTCGCCCATTTTCCCCTGAGCGGAAAGGATGAAATCGCAGACTTCGCGCACCGCGCCGAGTCCCCCCTCCTTGCGCGCGACGAAATGGGACGCCTTTTTCACTTCGGGAAGGGCGTTGGCCGGCGCGCAGGCGAGGCCGGCCCGGCGCAGAAGCGGGATATCGGTCCAGTCGTCGCCGATATAGGCCAGCTGCCGGGGAGTCAGCCCTTCGGCGGAGAGTATCTCCTCCATAGGGACCAGCTTGGAAAGGAAGCCCAGGTAGGCGTAGCTCATGCCCAGCTGGGCGGCGCGCTCCTCGGTGCCGGGGGATTCGCGGCCGGTTATTACGCCGGTGCGCACGCCGAAATTATTGAGCAGCCGCAGGCCAATGCCGTCGAGGGCGTGGAAGGCCTTGAACTCCACCATTTCGTCCCCCCGTCCGGGGATATAGTACATCTTCCCGTCGGTAAGCACGCCGTCCACGTCCATCAGCACGATCTTGATCCCGCGCGCGCGCGCGGCCAGGTCCTTCTTGTTCACGCAGCCTCCGTCTTCCATTTTTCAGCCAGGGCCAGCTCGCCCTTGCGGCCGGCGTAATTCTCCGGCGCCGGGCCGGTATACCTGAGCAGGAACCAGTCTATGGTATCTTTCAGCATCTTCTCCGCCGGCGACGGGCGCCAGTCCAGCGCGTTGAGAGCTTTCGAAATATCCAGGGTGAAATCCCCCCCGCCGGACAAGGGCGAGGCCGCGGGGTTCCAGCCGTTACCCTTGAGCCATTCCTTCGGCGGGGTCAATATCGCGGCGTCGCGGTGCATGATGCGCGCCGAAAGCTTGACAAAATCTTCAAGCGACAGGACTTCCCCCCCGGCTATGTTGAAAGCGGTGCCGGGCGCGGCCCCGCTCGTCAGCAGGGCGGAAAAAGCCGCCGCCAGGTCGGGGGAAAAAGCGTAACTCGCGCGGAAAGCCGCGCCGGGCAGGAACAGCGGGCCGCCGTCGGCCAGCCGCAGCCAGTAGGAGTAAGCGCGCAGCGTATGGTCGCGGGGACCTATGACCACCGGCGGCCTGACCATCAGGACGGGAAAGGATATCTTTTTCGCGGCGTTGAGAAATACCTTTTCGGCCTCCGCCTTGCCCGAGGCGTAATCGTAATACGGGGTACGGCGCGGCTCGGTTTTGGCCGGCAGCAGGGCGGTCATGTTCTCCCGGTAAGGGGTGGGGGCCGCCTCCAGGGTGGAATAGACGGCGGAAGAACTGGTGAAGACATAAAGCCCGACCCGGCCGCTGAATATCCTGACGGCCTTTTCCGCGTCGGAGGCGTTATAGCAGATATTATCGATGACCGCGTCCCAACGGTCCACGGACATCCGCACCAGGTCGGCCTCTACCGTACGGTCGGCGCGGGACTGACGTATGTCCAGGTGCAGGCCCGGGGCGGGGCAGCGCCTGGAAAATACCGTGACATCATGCCCCTCTTTCTGAAGCAGGTTGGCCGTTTCCAGGCCGAAAAAGCTGGTTCCGCCGAGTATTAATATCTTCATAGCCGGACCATGGTCCTTTCCTTATTATATTAAGGGCGCGGGCGGCCGGTCAAACGGAGCTTTGGTTAACTATTGTTAACCATTCAGTCCCGGCACCGGGATCGCAAGACCAGACCCTTGATTTGACCATAGCGCCATATGCTATCATGGTTAACATAGGTTAACATGCCCGGAGATATTCTTTCCATACCCGAGGCGGCCGGGATACTAGGGATCTCTCGCATCGCCGTCTTCAAGAGAGTGAAGAGCGGAGCCATTCCAGCCTTTCGCGTGGGACGGTCATGGGCCATCTCCAGGGAAGACCTGCCCGCGGCCCGCGGCCGCCTGAACACAAAACAATTACCCCCCCCGCCCGCCGGCGAGACCC
>DNQL01000045.1 GCA_003500765.1 Elusimicrobiota bacterium
TTTTTTTATCGCGCAGCCGGAAGTTGTTTGGCTTGTGCCAAACGGAAGCATAGCACTGCTTCCCGAACCGGTTTTTTTCCCGAGGCCGAGGCCCGTAAGACCGCCTTCGCTTGTGCTCAAGCCAAGGCGGACTTGCGGGCCAAGAAAAAAGACGAACCCATTTATACGCCATTCGCCCCGGCTCCGCTCTGCTGAGCCGAGCCGTGCCGAATAGCTTTAAGAATAAGATAGGCCCTTTCTGCCGGTTTCGCTCTGCTGAGCCAAACCGGCAGAAAGCGCAAGGAATAGGTGCCCTTATGCAAAACCAAACCATGCGGTACTTTCTTTACGCGAGAAAATCCACGGACGAACCGGACAGGCAAATATTGTCCATAGAAGCGCAGCTCGCCGAACTTCGCGAATACGCCGCTAAGCAGAACCTTATAATCATTAAAGAATTCATCGAAAGCAAAACCGCCAAGGAGCCGGGGCGCGAAATCTTCAACGAAATGATAGCCGCCATGGAGCAAGGCGCGGCCCAGGGCATTGTTGCCTGGCACCCTGACCGGCTTTGTCGTAATAGTATTGACGGCGGCAAAATTGTCTATTTGGTGGACACCGGCAAGATAACCGCCCTTAAGTTCCCCACCTTCTGGTTCGACCNNCCCCACACCGCAGGGCAAGTTCATGTTGTCCATCGCCTTCGGCCAGAGCAAGTATTATGTGGACAATCTTTCGGAAAACATAAAACGCGGCATACGCCAGAAGCTGCGCAACGGCGTATGGCCAGGCTGGGCCCCACTCGGCTACCTGAATGATAAGAACCTGCGCACCATTCTGCCGGACCCGGCAAAAGCGCCGCTCGTCAAAAAAGTCTTCGACCTTTACGCCACCGGCAATTACCCCATAGCGCAAGTCAGGAACATGATAAACGGGCTTGGCCTCATGGGCAAAAAGAACAAGACCCTTACCACCTCGAACTATCAACACATCCTCAAGAACCACATCTACTACGGCATCCTCAAATACAAAGGCGATACTTATGAGGGCACGCACCCGCCGCTAATCTCCAAGAAAACATACGACCGGTGCCAGGAGGTAATGCTTTCCAAAAGCAAGTCACAGACGCCCGGCCTCAAGCCTTTCGTCTACAGGGGCATGTTCCGGTGTGGCGAGTGCGGCTGCTGCATTACCATGGAGTTCAAGAAAGGCCGTAGCTACATGCACTGCTCAAAACGCAAAGTTCCCTGTTCGCAGCGTTTTTCGCGCGAGACGGATATAGAGTTGCAACTGCGCGAGGAGATTAAAGGGGTGGCTCTCTGTTCGACCTGGGCCTCCGAGATAATAGCCTACCTTGAAAAGGAAAAGTCAGAATCGGCCCAGGCCGGGAGCATAGTTGCAAAAGAGTTGCAGGACAGCCTAGAGCCACTTGCCAGCAAGCTGGACGCCCTGCTGGATCTGGCCTTGAATGGCCGGCTGACGCAGGACGAATACACCCTAAAGAAGGCGGAACTAATAGGGGAAAAGAAGGCAATTCAGGAGAAACTTGAGGTTTGCCGCAAAAAAGACTATGACCGGTTCACACCCGTCATAGACTTTTTTGCGGAGGCTTCCCACGTCGGAGAGCTGGCTGAGAAGGGAAAACCGGAAGAAATCCGGGATTTTGTCAAAAAAACCGGTTCGAACTTCCGGCTGCGCGATAAAAAAATCGCGTTTGAATACAAAAATCATTGGAGAATTCTGCATAATTTTCTTTGCCGGCCGGCCGGAAAAAAAGAAAAAAATGCAGAAACTCCAAATTGGTGGAGGCGCCGGGAATCGCACCCGGGTCCGTCAACCGCACGCCGTAACCGCTACAGGCTTAGCCCTGTTATTGTCTCGTCCGGAACTTAGCACAGGACGACATGTTCCGGACCAGCTCCGTGTGTTCTTTCATCCCCGCCAGACGAAGCGCGCCAGTTGGGACGGCACCCTGCTTTTTGACGCCAGGAGGAAGCTGCAGGGGGTGCGACCTCCGGCGAGGCTCACTTAGGCGTGGGCCCAGGCCAGCTCGTTGGAGTTGGCTTTTGTTTTTTTGACCCTGTTTTACATGGCCTGGTCAACCATGGCCTGCTGAGACGGCGACACAAGCTAACGTCGAACCTGTTCGCCCCCGTCTTTCGCTGGCTATATTTTAGCAGTTTAGGGAGCGGCCGGCGAGGGACCTTCGGCCCGGTCCCGCATGGCGTCGAAGGCGGCCTGGGCCCAGGCATTTGCTATGGGCAGCCCTTCCTTGAACCAGTAATGTATCCCGTCACCGCCTTCGGCGGGATATTTGGTGACCCGGGTGCTGTCGAATATCTCGCAGTCCTCCTCGGCCGCCTTGTAGGTCAGCTGGAGTATGCGGGGGATGGCCTGCGCGTTCTTGCGGGCGTCGGGCTTGGTTATCCAGAAGCACCGGGCCCCGGAGTCCGTTATCTTACGGGCGAGCTTCCGCATGTCGCTTACCGCGAAATCGTCGGATTCGACATAGGCGTAGTTGGCGCCCAGTTCCACTATCACGATATCGGGCTTGAGTTCTTTAAGCACATCGTCGAATATCGGGGTCGGGCCTTTCTGCCCCTTCTCTACTTTGCCGTCCGGGCCCCGGAAATAGAAGCCGCAGGGAGTCTGCTTGCCGGTCTCCCACCATTGGGCGATGGAGCCGCAGGAGGCGTAGGTGCCGGTATTATAGCCGGCGTCCCGCAAGAGCTCGTCCATCCGCCAGCCGAAAGGGCCTACCGAATGAGAATCGCCGATGAACAACGCGGTCTCGGCCGCGGCGGCCGCGGGCAGGGCCAGCATAAGGGACAGCATCAGGTTTTTCATTCAATCTCCTCTATTTCTTTTTCTCCGGGAAGGCGGCGACGGCTTTCCCCACGTCGGCCAGCGGGTCGGCCACGCCGGCTATGCGCACGCCGTCGCCGAAGCGGGACGGGATGAAGCCCAGCCGGTCGCCAAAGAACTTATGCCAGGAGCCGATGACGGCGGCGTCCACGGGCGACTTCGGGTGGAAGAAGATCTCTATGGCGTCGCCCTTCTGTGCGACGGACCTGACGCCGTGGGCCGAGAGCGTCTTCTTGAACCGGATGATGCCGGCGAGGTTCTTGAGCGGCTGCGGGGCCGGCCCGGAGATATCCTCGAACTCGGCGATGACCGCCTCCACGCGGCCGGCGGGGGCGTTGAGCAGCTTCTTGTAGAAATTGAGGCGCTCCATGTCGTCTCCGACATAGTCCTCGGGGATATAGGCGGGCAGAGAGAGGTCGATTGAGGTCTCGGCCAGTTCCTCCTCCGCCTTGCCGCGCAGCCGGGCTATCTCCGAGTTGAGCAGCTTGATGTACATGTCCAGGCCGATGGTGTTAATGAAACCGTGCTGGCGCACGCCCAGCAGTTCGCCGGCGCCGCGTATCTCCAGGTCGCGCATGGCCAGCCTGAAGCCCGAGCCCAGTTCGGTGAACTCTTCGAGCGCCGAGAGCCGCTTCATCGCGTCCTCGGTCATGCCGCGCGCCTCTTTCTCTTTTATCTCCGGGGCGGCTAAGGACTCCTCCAGCCCCCAGCCCTCGGCGCGGCGCTTTCTTTTTTCTTCGGCGGGGTCGGGCTTGCGGCCCTTTTTCTTCCCCTCCGCCTCTTTGGCTTTCTCCGCCGCGGTCTTGGGCTTCATCCAGCCCGGGAAGAAAAGCCAGCAGTAGGCCTTCTGCTTCTCGCGGCCTATGCGGCCGCGCAGCTGGTAGAGCTGCGCCAGGCCCAGCTCGTGGGCGTTCTCGACTATAAGCGTGTTCACCGACGGTATGTCTATGCCGGATTCGATGATGGTGGAGGCCAGCAGCAGGTCGTACTTGCGGTTGAGGAAGTCCCACATCCGCTCTTCCACCTCCTCGGCCTTCATCTGGCCGTGTATGGAGGCGGCGCGCAGGTTGGGCATGAGTTTCTGCAGCTCGGCCAGCTTGGTGGCCATGGTCTGAACGCGGTTGTAGACGTAATAGACCTGGCCGCCGCGCGCCAGTTCCTGGTTGACGGCCTCGGCGGTCAGGCGCGGGTCATAGGGCCGCACGAAGGTGGAGATGGGCAGGCGCCCCATCGGCGGGCTCTCGATGACCGACATGGGCTTGAGAGTGGAGACCGACTGGTAGAGGGTACGCGGGATGGGCGTGGCCGAGAGCGTCAGCAGGTGCACACCCTTGGAGAGGACCTTGAGGCGGTCCTTGTCCTTTACGCCGAAGCGGTGCTCCTCGTCGATGACGACGAGTCCCAGGTTGGCGAAGCCCGAGTCCTTCTGGAGCAGGCGGTGCGTGCCGATGACGATGTCGCAGGTCCCGGCGGCCACTTCGGCCAGGACCTTCTTCTGCTCGGGCTTGGGCAGGAAGCGCGAGACCGAGCGCACGCGCACGGGGAATTCGCGGAAGCGATTGGTGAAATTGCGGTGATGCTGGTCGGCGAGGATAGTGGTCGGCACCAGTACCGCGACCTGGCGGCCGTTGAAGACGGCGCGGGCCGCGGCGCGCATCGCCACTTCGGTCTTGCCGAAGCCGACGTCGCCCACGACCAGCCGGTTCATGGGTTTGGGCTGCTGCAGGTCGCCCAGCACGTCGGCGATGGCCGACTCCTGGTCCGGGGTCTCTTCGTAGGGGAAGGAGGCGGCGAACTCCTCCTCCAGGTGGCCGGCGTCGGGCAGCGCGCCGGTGCGCAGGGCGCCGCGCTCGGCCTCGAGCTTGAGTATGTCGCGGGCCAGCTGTTCCACTTCCTTCTTGACCCGGCCCTTGAGCTCCCGCCAGGTCTTGGTGTCCATGTGGGAAAGCCGCGGACCCTTTCCTTCGGACGAGATATATTTCTGGACGCGCGAAAAATCGTGAAGGGGCACCATCAGCTTGTCCCCCTTGGCGTACTCTATCTGCAGGCACTCGGCCTCGTCGACCTGCTCCTCCCCGGCCTTGTAGGCGAGCTTCTTGAGGCCCAGGTAGCGGCCTACGCCGTAGTCCTCGTGCACGACGAAGTCGCCGACTTTCAGGTCGGCCCATTTGAAGAACTTGGCCTTGGCGCGCGCGCCGGCGGCCTGGCGGTAGCGGCGCTGGAAGATCTCGGAGGTGGCCAGGAAGGCCAGCTTCGCCCGCTGCAGGATGAAGCCTTCGGCCACGGGCGCGGTCACCAGCGCGCAATACTTGTCGGCGTCGAGGTCCAGCAACAGCTCGCCCAGGCGCTCGCGCTCGCCGCGGTTCATGCAGAAAAGATAAACGGCGCTGCCGCCCTTAGAGAGCCGCGCCATGCCGGCGGCGGCCAGCTTTATGTCGGCGC
>DNQL01000118.1 GCA_003500765.1 Elusimicrobiota bacterium
CGGGGACGGCGCGGCCTGGGTCTTCGTCCCGGCGGGCGATACGGCGCGCCGGGTGCCGGTGAAGACCGGCATCGCCACCGCCGATTTCACGCAGGTGGACGGGGTGAAAGAGGGGGACGAGGTCATCACCTTCGGGCTTTACGGCCTCAAGGACGGCAGCAAGATAAAGGCGCAGAACTAAGGCCATGAAGATAACCGACCTTTCGGTGAAACGCCCCGTCCTCACGACGATGATGATCCTCACCGTCCTGGTGCTGGGCGCGGCGTCCTATCTCCGCCTTGGCATAGACCTGATGCCGAACGTGGAGTTCCCCTTCGTGATGATACAGACCTCGCTGCGGGGCGCCGGCCCCGAGGAGATGGAATCCTCCGTCACCAAGACCATAGAGGAAGCGGTCAACACCATCTCGGGCATCGAGGACATCAACTCGACCAGTTTCGAAGGCCTCTCGCTGGTCATGATCAAGTTCGCCCTGGAGAAGGACGGCGACGTGGCCGCGCAGGAAGTGCGCGACAAGGTCAACTCCGTGCTGGCCCAGCTGCCCCAGGGCACGGATCCGCCCGTCATAGGCAAGTTCGACATCGGCGCGCAGGCCGTGCTCAACATCGTGGTCTACGGCGACCGCGGCCTGATAGACCTGACCCGGATAGCCAGGAAGAGCATCAAGGAGAACATCGAGACCGTCAGCGGCGTGGGCGCCGTCGACATAGTCGGCGGCCGCGAGCGCGAGATCCATATCGTGGTCAACCCGCTCAAGCTGGCCGCGCTGGGCCTGCCCATCAGCCGGGTCAGGGACGCCATCGTGCAGCAGAACATCGAGATCCCCGGCGGCAAGGTGGAGCAGAAGGACAAGGAGTTCGTCCTGCGCACCCTGGGCCGCATACAGGACGCGCGCGAGTTCGGCGACATAGTGGTGGCCAACATCAACGGCGCGCAGATAAAAGTCTCCGACATCGGCCGCGTCGAGGACACCGGCGAGCGCATGGGCACGGCATCCTTCTACAACGGCCGCCCCTCGGTCACCGTCGTGGTCAAGAAGCAGTCGGGCACCAACACAGTAGCGGTCGTGGACAATATCAAGGAGCGCCTGGAGGAGATCCGCGGCTCCATGCCCCCGGACGTCATGACCACCATAATAGGCGACCAGAGCGTCTTCATCAAGGACTCGGTGAACAGCGTGACCGAGCACCTGGTGCTGGGCGCCGTCTTCGCCGCGCTGATGGTGCTGGTCTTCCTGGGCGACTACCGCTCCACCGTCATCTCCGCGCTGGCCATCCCCACCTCGCTGATAGGCACGTTCTTCTTCATGCAGGCGGCCGGCTTCACCATCAACGTGATGACGCTGCTGGGCCTGACCATAGCCGTCGGTATAGTCGTCGACGACGCCATAGTCATGCTCGAGAACATCTACCGCCACATGGAGGAGCACAAGATGAGCCCCCTCAAGGCGGCGCTCGACGGCTCCCGCGAGATAGGCTTCGCCGTGGTGGCCATGTCCGCCGCGCTGCTGGTCATCTTCGTGCCGCTGGCCTACATGGGCGGCATCATCGGCCGCTTCCTCAAGAGCTACGGCCTGACCATAGCCTTCGCCGTGGCTTTGAGCGTCTTCGTGGCGCTTACGCTCACCCCCATGCTCTGCTCGCTGTTCCTGAAAGTCCGGCCCGGCGCCAAGAGCCGGCTGGAACGGTTCACCGACGCCGTGAACGAATGGCTCGCCTCCCGCTACATCGTCATGCTCGAATGGGCGCTGGCCCACAAGCGCAGGATGGTCGTCTTCGCCGGCGTCATCATCGTCTCGATGGTCCCGCTGTTCCTGCTCCTGGGCAAGGACTTCATGCCGGCCGACGACACCGGCCTCTACCAGATTAGCGTCACGGCGCCCGAGGGCACCAGCCTGGGCAGGATGAAGGAGCTCTTCGCGCAGATAGAGACCGAGACGCGGCAGCTGCCGCACGTCAAAAGCATACTCTCCTCCATCGGCACCGGCACCGGCGGCAATTTCGGCGGGTCCTCCGCCAACGAGGGCTACGTGCTGGTGGAGCTCGACGACCTCTCCGACCGCGACCTGCCGATGAAGGACCTGATACTGGCCTCGCGCGAGATGATGTCTAAGTACAAGGGCCTGCGCGTGGCGGTCATGCCCGCCGGCGGCTTCGGCGGCGGCGACGCCGAGCTGATGTTCAATATCTCGGGACCGGACCTGGGCAAACTGGAGGAATATTCCAACGCCGTCGCGGAGAAGCTCCGGGGAATAAAGGGCGCCGTGGACGTGGACACCAGCTTCTCCTACGCCAAGCCCGAGTACCGCGTGGAGATAGACCGCGGCCGGGCCCACGACCTGGGCGTCAAGGTGCAGGACATAGCGACCTCGCTGCGCACGCTGGTCGGCGGCGAGGAGGACATCACCAAGTTCAAGGACCGCGACGAGCTCTACCAGGTGCGCCTGCGCGCCGAGGACGTCTTCCGCGACAGGCGGGAGGCCATAGAGGCCCTGATGGTTCCCGCCTCGGACGGCCGGGTCACCCGCCTCGACAGCGTGGCGCGCGTGACCGAGGGACTCGGCCCCACGCAGATAGCCCGCTACAACCGCCAGCGCAACGTGCAGGTCACGGCCAACGTGGACGGCATACCGGTCAACAGGCTCCTGGCCGAGGCGGACAAGGCTTTCAAGGCGCTGGGTGCGCCGCCGGAATACAAGGCCGGCGTCTACGGCCGCGCCAAGGAACTGGGCAACATGCTCAAGGAGTTCGGCATCGCCTTCGCGCTGGCCTTCATCTTCATCTACATCGTACTGGCCAGCCAGTTCGAGAGCTTCATCTACCCGGTCTCGATCATGATAGTGCTGCCGCTTACCATACCGTTCGCCATAATCTCTCTGTTCCTGACCGGCCAGAACCTGACCCTGTTCAGCATCATGGGCATGTTCATGCTATTCGGCATAGTCACCAAGAACTCCATCCTGCAGGTGGACTACACCAACACGCTCCGGGAGAGGGGCCTGCCGCGCCACCAGGCGATGATAGAGGCCAACAGGACCCGGCTGCGCCCGATCCTGATGACCACGCTGACCCTGATAGCCAGCATGCTGCCCACGGCGCTCGGCACCGGCGCGGGCTCGGGCACCCGCCGCACGATGGCGATGGTCATCATAGGCGGCCAGGCGCTGTCGCTCCTCATCACGCTGCTGATGACGCCGGTCACCTACGCCTACATGGACGACTTCCAGGAATGGGCCAGGAAGAAACTGGGAATGCAGCGGCGCGAAGCGGCCTGACAGCCCGCCGCCGTTCCCTCGCGAAACCCTCCCCCCCCGGGGAGGGTTTCTTTTTGCCCGGCGCGGATTTGACCAATATTTGACCTTTATTTTGTCTTTGCAATAACTCCGGGGGGCATACTATGGGCGGGCGGGGAACGGCGGCGCCGTTCTTAAACGTGACGGAGGAGAGTATGCCGGACAAGGGAAAGGTGCTGGTGATAGACGACGACGAGGACCTGCTGGGCCTCATCCGCCTGGCGCTGGAGAGAGAGGGGTTCACCGCCGCGACGGCGGCCTCGGGAGAGGAGGGCCTGGCCCTGGCGGGGGCCGGGGATTTCGACCTGGTACTGCTCGATATAATGATGCCGGGCATGGACGGCCTGGCCACGCTGAGGGAACTGCGCAAGAACTGCCCCCGTACCGCCGTTATAATGCTGACGGCCCACGGCTCGATAGAGACGGCCGTGGAGAGCATGCGGCTGGGCGCCGTGGATTATGTCAAAAAGCCGTTCCAGCTCGACGAGCTGGGGGCGGCGGCGGAAAGGGCGGTGGAAAAAAGACGCCTCGACGAGATAGCCCGCGCCGCGCTCACGGGAGCCGGCGGCGAGAGCACCGCCCGGGCCGTATTGAGCGCGGCCGCGCGGCTG
>DNQL01000091.1 GCA_003500765.1 Elusimicrobiota bacterium
TGCTTCAATTCTAGCAGACGGGACACGTATTGCCCGGCGTGAATCTTGCGTTGGACGCCAGCCGGCTGGTACACGACGGCGAGACCAGTTTCAGCGTCGGCAGCGAGTACGCCGTAATGCCCGGTCTGTCGCTGCGCTCGGGTTATATGGCCGAGACCGGCGCGGCGGGCCTTGGCAACGGCGCGGGGTTCAATGCCGGCGTCGGCATAATGCTGATGGACGCGCGGCTGGACTACGCGGTCACGCCGTTCGGCGAACTGGGCAACGCCCAGCGGATAAGCCTGAAGAAGAAGTTTTGATATCGTTATCGCTACATCATCATGAAAGACTACGCCGATCCGCGCATGCACACCGCAGAGCACCTGCTTAACGGCAGCATGGTGCGCATGTTCGGCGGCAAACGGGCTTTCAGTTCCCACATCGAGAAGAAGAAGTCCAAGTGCGACTACCGATTCGAGCGCGACCTCACGGCGGAGGAACGCGCGGAGCTGGAGCGGCTGGTCAACGAGGCGATAAAGGCCGACCTGCCGGTGACCGAGGAATTCCTCGCGAAAGAAGAGGCCGCGGCGCGGTTCGACCTGGGCCGGCTGCCCGAAGGCGCGGCGGGGGAGACTCTCCGCGTGGTGAAAGTGGGGGATTACGACGCCTGCCCCTGTATAGGCGTCCACGTAAAGACTACCGGCGAGATAGGCGGTTTCCGCGTGATCTCCACCGGCTTCGCCGACGGAGTCCTGCGGGTCCGGTTCAAGCTGGCGGATTGACCGCCTGGGGGAGGGGGAATGGGTTTGATCTGTTTTGCGGCGGGGCTTTTGCTGTTCGCCGCTTCCGGGCCGGTCCACGCGTGCCGGGAGGCCACCGACTGGGATGTGCTCCCGGACTTCAATGAGATAAATTTTACCACCTCCACGGTCGGCTTCGCCGACCCTGGCGGCGTTTATTTCATATTCGACAGAAAGACCCGCGGTTTTTCCCGTGTGACCGGGGATGAATACCGCCGGGTCATGCCTCCCTCCGCCGGGCCGGCGCGCAAGGAGGGAGCGAACGGCGTCGTCCTGCTCCCGGTCTTGGACGGGACGGTCGTCGAGGCCGGGGACGCCTACTGCTCCGAGGGGGTGGACCAGAAGCACTGGCTCAAAATAAAGGGCAGGGAAGCGAAGGACCAGGTCCGGCCCTGCGCCAGTATATCGGCCGCGGAGATCAGGGACGGGGAGCTCTGGCTGGGAACGCGCCGCGACGGAGAATGCGGGGAGTGGCCCTCCGACGGCATAGTGGCGCAGTCGCTGGAGGACGGGGCCCTTGTGCGGACCATTTCCGATAAAGAAGGCCTCAGCGGGAACCTGGTCCGTGCCATAAGGTCCGACCCGTTCGCCCCGCGCGTATGGACGGCCACGCATCTGGGCATTTCCGAGCTTTCGGCCGCCGGGGAGGTCCTCGCCTCGTGGTATCTCTACGAGGATTATGACGAGACCACCGGCCTGCCCGCCGTTATGCTCAGCACGGCTCCGCGGCGAACGAATTTCCTCGCGGTGTTCCAGCGGGAACTGGGGACCAGGGACCCCGCCGGTTTCGCCGCGGCGGTAAAGAGGATCCCCCCGGAATTAAGGAGCTGCCTGGGCCCGGACGGCCGCCGGTGGGACTGCCGCTACGGGGGTTCCGCCGGCGGCGATCGTTTTCTGCCGGAAGAGTTCAACGTCCTCGTTCCGTTCGTCGTGGAGGCCGCCGATTTCTCGCCGGACAAGGTCTGGATGACCTATTTCCGCCTCTGCATGTTCGGGGATAAAGGCGTCGCCGGACTGCTCGCGGAGAAGTACGCCGGCGAGGCTGTCGCGACCAGGACGGGGAGCCTGGCGACGCAGTGCCTCTACGATTACCGCCAGGCGGGGCTGCTGAAGGAGAAGCCGCCGGAGGCGACGGTCAAGGCCGCGCTCGGCCGCGTGAGCAGGGCGCTGGCGCTGCTCAACGCGCTCGGTCCGGACGGCGACCATATGAAGATATTCGAGGCGCACGGCGTCGCGGTCGAAGGCGCCGACGCGCTGGCCGAAATAGGCAGCCCTAAAGGGATAGAACTTCTCAACCGCTATTTTATCCGTTCAAAAGGAGGGGTTAACGATCCAGACGCGCTCATGTTCGACGGCGCGGCGCAGACCCTGCATCATCGCGACGATTTCCTGCCAGGGGCGATGGCCGGGATCGAAAAGTTCTACGGCGCTCCGATCGTGCAGGGCTGCATGTTCCTCGATCTGACGTATCCGGACGGGGCGAAGAAGAACAGGCTCGGCCCGGCCCAGCTGCGCTCTCTGATCATAGCCGTCGAGAACGCGTCTCACCCGGAATATATCCCTCATCAGCCTTCCCAGGCCGCAGGGGCTTATTCCGCCTGCCGCCAGGCCGCGCTGTCGCAGCTGAAGGACGCCGCCGTGAGAGAGGAATTCTATAGAACGGTCTACCCGTCGCTGTCCCCGGCGCAAAGAAAGACGGCGGACCTGCTCGCCGCGGGTCCGCCGCTTTAACGGCCGGGGCCGCCGCTATTCCGCCAGGTTCCTCACCCAGATGTTCATGTCCTCGAAAGCGCCGAAGATGTCGCAGTTATTGGTCATGCGGCCCATGAACTCGTAGCCCAGCTGGTGGAACACCATGTTCATGCCGAAGCTGCGCGCGCGGGCCATAGTGTAGGAACAGCGGTACTTGCGCGAGACCAGCTCTTTCTCCAGGAAGCGCAGTATGTGGCTCATCAGGCCCTGGCCGCGCTTCTCGGGCAGCGTGGCGCAGTCGGTCAGCTCGGCTGCCAGGTTGTGATGGCTCAGCTCCGCGCTGGCGGCGGCCACTATCCTGTCGCCTTCCATACAGACCGCGAAAAGGCTGTCGGTCTGGAAGATGGTCTCCAGGTAGCTCTGGTGTATGAGCGGCGAGGGATAGGACTCGAAGACGCCCTTGTAAAGCTCTATCAGCTGGACGATGTCGTCCTTCTTCGCCATGCGTATCTTCATCCCGGCCGGCAGGGGCTTGCGTTTGGCGTCGGCGGGTTCGTTCATGACGCTTTCGATGAGCAGGATCTCCTCCATCATCGAGGCGGAGTGCAGCCGCTCCTGCGAGCGGAACTTGCTTACCACGAAGGCGTCCTTGCCCTTGTGATAGTACTTCAGCACGGCCTCGAGGACGTACCCGTGGCGCAGGAAATGCTGCCAATCGTCGCGACCGGCCATACAGATGATCTTGTCGAACTGGTTGGCCTCGGAGATCTCGCGGACGGCGAGGATGAGGTTGTGGAAATTATCGGCCTTGTAGTCCAGGATCTTGATGCGCTGGTTGTAGACGTCCAGGAACAGCGTCGCCTCGAAACCTTCGCCTGATATGCCGTGCTCTACGCCGTAGACCAGCCCGACGGCCTTTAAGGTCTGGCCGCCGCCGAGCTTGAGCTCCGCTATGCCGAGGCTGGTGCGCGCCTTGGCGGCTACCGGCGCGAGATCTTCAACCCATTTCCTGGTTTCTTTGGACATTACGACACCGCCTTTGTGGGGATTTGAAGTGATATTTTAGCACAGGAGCGGCCATAGGGCCAGAGAAAATTCCGGTAAAATTCCGGGAGGCCTCCGTTCCGGCCTCCAAATAAAATATACTTTCAGTGCTGGGCGGGAGGCCTATGTTCTACCGGTACGAAATAAAATTCGAGGACGGCGCCGCGACCGAGGTGGAGATAAAGCTCGACCCCGTTTCGCTGCGCGTTATCGAGGGGCCGGCCGGCGAGCCGCCGGACTGGGCGCTGCTCGACTGCTGCAAGTGCGCCGTCTGCCCTTTCGATTCCGCCGCGGAAAAGTACTGCCCGGTGGCCGTGAACATGGCCGGCGTCGCGGCCAGGTTCGCCGATAAAAGTTCAGTCATGCCGGTGGAGGCGCGCGTCGTCTCCGAGGAGCGGGAATACTTCAAGAGCACCCGCCTGCAGTCGGTGGTGAGCTCCATCATCGGCGTTTACATGGTTACCAGCGGCTGCCCGGTGATGGAAGTGCTCAAGCCGATGGCCCGCTATCACCTTCCGTTCGCCTCGCTAAACGAGACCGTCTACCGGTCGGTCTCCTCCTACCTGACGCAACAGTACCTCCTCATGCGGCGGGGAGGAGACCCCGACTGGAGCCTGGAAGGGCTCAAACGCGCCTACGCGGACATCGAGACGCTCAACAGGGCTATGGCCGACAGGATCCGCAAGGCCTCGTCCAGGGACGCCAACGGCAACGCGGTGGTGATCCTGGACAGCTTCGCCAAGATGGTGCCCTGGAGCCTGGATAACATCCTGCCCGAAAACGAACTGCGGCTGCCCGAGCTATGACCGAGCTGATAGGCTACGCGGCTTCGGCGCTGGTGGCGGTCTCGCTGCTGACCAGCAACGTGCTGCGGCTGCGCGTTCTCAACCTGGCGGGCGCGCTGGTGTTCGTCGTTTACGCCGCCATGGCGGGGATCTGGCCCGTGCTGGCCGTCAACGCCTTCATCGCCGTCATCGACGCCTGGCATATAATCCGGCTGAAGTCCCGGGACGATATCTTCAAGCTGATGCCGGTTTCCCCCGGCGACCCGCTGCTGTCTAATTTCCTGGCCTATTACGCGCGCGGCGTCTGGCAGTTCTTCCCGGAGTTCGACCTGAGAGAGCTCAGGGACCCCCGCTGCGTCTTCATCCTGCGCAACCTCATGCCCGTCGGCCTTTTCGTCTATACCGAGGAGGCTCCCGAGATCCGGGTGCACCTGGATTTCGTGGTGGAGGACTACCGGGACCTCAAGAGCGCGCGGTTCCTTTTCAACAAGGGCCTGCACCCGGATATGTTCAAGGGGTTCTCCTGCTTCCGCGCCTCGGCGGGTTCGGAGCTGCACGCCGGCTACCTGCGCCGCCTGGGTTTCGCCGAGGACCCGCCCGGCTCCGGGATATTCCGCCGGCCGGTCTGAGCGCCGCGCCTGGAAAAGAAGAAGGCCGCCGGTCAGCCGGCGGCCTTCTTCTTTGTCCCTGGCGGGAGGGGCTACTTGGCTTCCAGCATCCCTTTTATCAGTTCCATGGCCTTGCCAGCGTCGGAAACGTTGAGCAGCAGGTGCCCTATGGAGCCGGTATAGGTGGTGCCGTACACCGTGGTGATATTGATGCCGTTGTCCGCCAGCATGGAGGTCAGCTTGAACAGCGTGCCCGGCTTGTCGGGCAGCTCTATCATGATCATCTGGGTCTCGACCGTGGTGAAGCCGGCGTTGGTCAGCAGGTAGCTGATCTTGCGGTCGGTGTCCACGGTGATGCGGACTATGCCGGAATCGTCGCGGATCTCGGACGCGATGCCTATTATGTTGACGCCCTCTTTGGAGAAGAGCTCGACGAACTTGCTCAGGGCGCCCGGGATGTTGGGCAGGAAAACGCTGTATTGTTTCACGATCTTGATCATTTAGGTCCTCCGGTAATTCCGCCCCCGGTATTTTGATATTATAATAAAAATCCGGCCCGTTCCGGCCGGCGAGGGGTGAGATGAAAAGAAAGCTTCTTTTTCTGCTGCTCTGCTGCCTGCCTTCTTTCGCGTCGGCGGGCTACGACCTTAAATGGACCGAGACCGAGGTGGTCCTGGACCGCGACGGGCGCGGCCAGGTCTCCTACGCCGTGCGCTGGGGAGTGACCGGCCGCGAGATACACGCCTTTTACTTCGAGGGAGCGGCCGAGCCGCCGGTGTTCGACCGTGCCGGCGCCTACGCCGTGGACGACCGGGGGGAGCGCTACGACCTGGACATAAAGCACGTCTCCGGCCGCAAGTACGACATCGTCCTCGCCGGAGGACGCGGTTTCGGGGGCGGCGACATCACTTTCTTCTTCCGCTACGCGGCGGACTTCCAGGCCGGCGGCACGCTGACCCAGACCATGGCCGGCGAGCGCCGGCTGGCCGTCTTCAACTGGTCGCCTGTGCAATGGGACGAGCCTCTCGAGCACATGACGGTCAAGGTGGTTTACCCGGCGCCGCTGCTGCCCGGCGAGACCGGCGAGGCCGCGGCGTCGCGCCTGTCGTTCATGACCGAGAAATTCGTCAACGAACGATTCCTCATCGACTACCCGGAAACGGTCAACGAGGCGGGAGAGCGGCTTTTCACCGTGCGCTATCATAAGAAGGACGCGGGGACCAGGTTCCATATGCGCACGCAGACCTACGTGGACGCCGGCGTGTTCGACCTTCAGACGATGGCGTCCGCCGGGCTGCTGGCCGGGACGCCGAAAGGCCCCTGGCGCGCGGCTCCGGAAAATTACTACCTCGGCCGGTATTTCCCCGGCGGCATGCTGGCGACCCTTCCCATCACGCGGGGGGAGACCCTTTTCCTGGCGCTGGTTTTCGCCGTCTTCTTCGGCGTGCTGCCTTTCGTGGTGATGACGCGCAAGCACAACTCCATGCTGGTGGCGCAGGCCGGCATCTCGGAGGTCAACTGGGAGGGCACCGAATGGGAGCCGCCCAAGGCGCAGGTCAGCTCTTTCCGCAAGCCGGGCAAGGTGGCCAAGGACCTGAGCCCCATCGAGGCGGGCGTGATACTGGGACTGCCGCTGACCGAACTGGGCGGGCTGATACTGGGCAACATGGAGCGAAAGGGCCTGCTTAAGATCACCGGGACCGATCCGCTGCGCGTGAGCAAGCCGCCGCACATTTACGCCAGCAACGACCCGTACGAGACGCTGCTGCTGGGCGGCATAAAGCCCGACGGCTCGGTAGACGAGGCCGCGCTCAAGGAGATGGTGAAAAGCATAGCGGCCGGCATGGAGCAGAAGATCTGGGACGCGGACCTGGAGGCGACGAAGGCCTACTACAGGAAGAAGGCCGAGACCGCCGCGCCGGCCGGCGCCGAGACCGACCACGGCTATTATTGGGGCGGCTACAGGCGCCGCTTCCTGCGGCTCGACGACCGGCGCTATGAAAATACGGCGTCCGTCGGGGAGGGGCTCAAGGGCTCGCTCGGCGACGCCGCCTCGCTGGACTTCGAGACTTTCAGGACCTCGCGGTCCTGCTACGAGGGGGCCTTCGCTCGCGACGCCTGC
>DNQL01000105.1 GCA_003500765.1 Elusimicrobiota bacterium
CCGCGCTGCGTGGCGCCGGCTGGCTGGCCGCGCGCGTGGATTGCTCCGGCCTGGACGGCAAAGAGGCGCTTTTTTCAGCCTTCGCCGCGGCGCTGGGCCGGGAATATTTCGCGTCCGGATGGGACGCTTTCGACGACGCCCTCGGATCGCTGCCCTATGACGAGCCGGAGGCGGCCGGCTACGCTTTCCTGATGGAGAATTACGCCTCCCTGCCGGCCGATGTCGCCGCTACGTTCGAAAGTTCCGTGAAGGACGCCGCCGCCTCCGTCGTGTCCAACCACGCCCGCCCTCTCCGGGCCCTGCTTTTTTAAGCGCTGGGCCTTGAAAATCCGGGCTCTATATATTAAGATATTTAGATTGACGGTGGCCTTTCGCGGGGAAGGCTTCCGCGTTCTTGTTTTTGCCGATAATAGCGGCGTTCAGGGGGACTTATGGAGACCGTGCATAAGATAACCATAGAGTTAAGTCTTACCAGGCGGAAGGCGCTCGTGTTGCTCGCGCTTTTCTTCCTCTGCTGGCGTCCCGGCAGCCTGGGTTCCGAAACGCTCACCATGACGACTTATTACCCAGCCCCCTACGGCGGCTACGCCCGGCTGCTGACCACCAACCAGACCCTGCTGGCACGCGACGCCGGCAATGTGGGCATAGGCACCAATGCCCCTACCGCTAAACTGGATGTGGCCGGCGGAGAGATCCGGATCGACAGCGGCCAGACCATCCGCGGCCGCGGCCGCATGCATATAATGGGCACCGAGCTGCTCTACCTGCTGAATACCAGCGGCGTGGTGATAGGCCGCGAATGGGGCGGCAACGGGAATCTCCAGGTCCAGGGCAATATAACCCTGGTCAACACCGCCAGCAACATAACCAACTTCTGCTCGGTACGGCCGGTAAGCTGGGGCTGCGGCACCTGGGGCAGGCCTATGGCCCTGTACCCGGCAAATACCGGGGCCGTGGTGCGCTACGCTCTCAACAGGTCGGGCTCGGACCTGCATAATTCCGGCAACTGGTCCATGTTCAACGCCAACCCGGGCGGCTGGGGCGGCAACATGCTCTGCTGCAAGGCCTTTTAACGCCGTTTGAAGGGAAAAATGACCGACAAAATATCTTTCGTGGTCAAACTGGCGGAGCATCCGCTGGATAATATCCGTTACGCGGCCTACGCGCTGAGCGGAGGGGCGCGCGTGTCGCTGGCCCTCAAGGGCCGTGAGTCGGTGGAAGTGGTTTTTTCCCCTTTGCCCGGCTGTAAGCTCTCCGCCTCCGTCCTGAAAAAAGATTTCAGGCGCGAGCTGGAGGACGAGGCCCTGCGCGCCCGGGTCTTCGCCCTGAACGCCGGCCTGCGCGAGCACCTGGTCCTGCGCGCCATGTCCGCCGCCCCGGAAAAGCCGGCGCCGCCGCCCGAGCCGGGGCTGACCCCCGAGCAGGAACGAGAACTTGAGGCCCTGATAGCCAGCGTAGAAAAAGAGATAAAACAGGAGTCGTCTTCCGGCGGTAAGCTGGCGGCGACCTGGGAAGAGAGATATGGCCGTAAAAACGGCAAAAAGAACTGAACAGGTCCCGCAGGTTTACTGGCGGGACCTTGGCGGCAGGATACTGCTGACCAACGATTTCGGCTCCCACGCCCTTATGACGGAGGCCGAGTTCCGCCGTTATATCAAGACCGGGGCCGCGCCGTCCCCGGCTTTGAAGGAGAAGCTCGGCCCCGCCGGGTTCCTGCGCGAGCGCCTGGACATGGAGGCCCTTGTCGCGGGTTGGCGCAAGCGCAACGCTTTCCTTTTCGCCGGCCCCGGGCTGCACATACTGGTCATGACTCTGCGCTGCAACCAGGGCTGCCTTTACTGCCAGTCCGGCGCCGTGAAGTCGTCCGGCCCGGGCACCGACATGAGCTGGGAGACCGCGCGCCGCTGCGTCGATTTCGCCTTCGCCAGTCCGGCTCCGGCCATAACCATAGAGTTCCAGGGCGGGGAGCCGCTGCTGAACTGGGGCGTCCTGAAGAAGACCGTGGATTACGCCCGGGCCCTGGAGAAGAAGAAGGGAAAGCCTCTCAACCTGGCCCTGATCTCGAATTTCACGCTGATGGACGACAAGAAGGCGGAATTCCTGCTCTCCAGGGAATGCTCCATCTGCACTTCCCTCGACGGGCCGGCGGACCTGCACGACCGGAACCGCCCCCTCACCGGCGCCAGTTCTCACGCGGCGGCCGTCAAATGGCTGAAATATTTCAAACGGCGCAGCGACAACCAGGGCCCGGGCTACCGCATCTTCAAACCCGGGGCGCTGCTGACCGTTTCCAAGGGTTCGCTCGGCCGGGGCCGCGAGATAGTGGACGAATACGTCAGGCTGGGACTGGAGGATATCTTCCTGCGCCCTCTGGCGCCCATAGGCTACGCCAAGCGGGCGTGGGATAAGATCGGATATTCTCCGGAGGAATTTTCCCGCTTCTACTCCGGTACCCTCGACTATATAATCTCCCTCAACGCCCGCGGGACGCGCATAAAAGAGAAGACGGCCTCCATGTTCCTGGAGAAGATACTCGCCGGCCGCGACCCGGGGTTCATGGACGCCAGGTGCCCCTGCGGCGCCGCCGTGGGCCAGGTCGCCTACGACCCGCGCGGACAGGTCTATACCTGCGACGAGGGCAGGATGATGGGCTGGGAGGGCGACGATATGTTCCGGATCGGCGACGTGCGCGGCCTGGACTACGGCAAGCTGGCCGCCGCTCCGGCCTCGCGCGCCTGCTGCGCCTCTTCCAACCTCGAGCAGCAGCCGATGTGCTCGCGCTGCGCTTACAGGCCCTGGTGCGGAGTCTGCCCGGTCTACAACTACGAAGCGCAGCACAGCCTCTGGGGACATATGCCCTCCAACGGGCGCTGCGCCGTTTTCATGGGGATATTCGACGCCATCTTCCGCGCGCTGGCCGCGCCGAAAAAGGCTAAAATACTTGCGGGCTGGACCGGAAAATGAAAAAGGAAAAAAACCTCGCGGTCGACGACGCCGTGTACTCGGAGGAAGCTCTGAAACTGGCCGCTTATGTCTTCGAGGGGCGCTTCCGCGTCTCCCTGAAACGCAGGGGGGCGAAGACCGAAATACTTTTCCCGGGCGCCGTCCCGGAGGACGCCGCGGGGGAATTTCTCAACGAGGCTCTTAACCAGCAGTGCAGGCTGGACCTCATGAAAAAGAATTCGAAAGTCGCGAACATCATAGTCACCCGGATGCTGCTGTCGGCGTCCGGCGGAAATAAAAAGGGCGGGGTAAAGAAATGAAAAAAGGTCTGGTGCTGGTGATCGTAGTTCTCTTCGCGGCCGTTATGGCGCTGCAGTACGCGCAGAGGAAGGGCCGCGCTCCGGCCGCGGGCGGACAGCCCGCCGGCGGCGAGCAGGGAGTCGCTTTGCCCGATGACGCTTCCAGGGCGGTGGTCCCGGACCTGACCGCGGATTACTCCGGCATCTTCAGCCAGTCCTCCGGCTACGATTCAATGGCCCCCGCGGCCGGCGTTTACACTTTCGCCGCCTGCGAGAGCGGCACCGTCGAGGCCATCACCCGCGACCACGGGCGGATCTGGGGCCACTCGGTCGAGACCGGCCAGGGCTTCACCGACGAGGAGAACCGGGAGATCTACGGCATGCTGAGTTCCCTGGTCGCCTGCGGCGTCGTGCGCGGAGGGGATATAGGCGCCTGCGGTTCCCTGCCGGGAGAGTTCTCGGACGCCAAGAACAAGAAGATCGGCTTTCATGAGAGCCCCAGCGGGCAGTGCCTGGCCGACGCCTCCAAGGTCCTTTTCGCCTCTTTTTCGGCCGGCCTGACCAAGAGCGCCTCGGCCTGTCACATGTACCTTTCTTCCGACAGGCTCAAGAATTCCCGGCTGAGCCCGGCCGACGCCTGCACGGCCGTCGCCAGCGGCCTGCCCGACACCTGCGAGACTCTTCGCAAGATATTCGAGGGCCGGAACGACGAGACCTTCGGCCGGACCATCCCGCCCGAATGCTACCTCGCCTTTCCGCGGAAGCAGTCGGACTGCCGCGACGCGGGCTGCAAAGAGCTCTCCCAGCTCTACGAAGCCATGGCCGCCAAGAACCCCGACCGCTGCCCGGCCGGGACCCTTAAGCAGCTTTGTTCCGCGGCTATAACCTACGACGACAAAGTGTGCGCCGCCATGCAGAAGAAGTTGTCCCAGACCTACTGCGCCCACTACGCCAAGCTCGAGAAGGCCAAGGGCAAATACCTGGGCATGACCGCGGCCGAAGAGAAAGCGGCCCGCGCCGCGGACGCCCTTAACGAGAAGGCGGCCAAGGAGCGGCAGGAGAAGCTGGACAAGAGCATACGCGAGCAGATGCGCTGAGGGAACGGAGGGCTATTTTATGAAAAACAAGAAGAAGGCCGGCAAGGCCGGAAAGAACATTAAGCGGTTCCTGAGCAGCGAGGAAGGAAAGATGCTGGACTCGGACATAGTCCGGGCGGGCATAGCCCTCGGCATACTCGGTACGGTAGCCGTGGATCAGGCCAGCGCCCAGATACACACCAACTACCTGCATACGACAGGCCACGCCAGCCATAATTCGCACGGCTCTCACGCCTCGCACGGCTCGCACGGCT
>DNQL01000284.1 GCA_003500765.1 Elusimicrobiota bacterium
CCGCCGGCGCGGGCCTGAGCTTCATCGGTTCCGCGGTGCTGGCCCGCTTCGTCTTCGACACGGAACTGGTATTCTCGCCCTGGCCGCCGCTGCTGATAACCCTCTCCGCCGGCCTGCTCTGCGGCTTTATGGGCCTGTTGGCCGGCCAACGGGCGCTGGCCGCCCGGCCGGTCTCGCTGCTCAGGGCCGATTAAAAACAGGAGTGTTTATCTTTTTCAGGCTGACGGCGGGCGCGGATATTATTCCGAGTCCAGCGCCGAGATGCCGGGCAGGGTGAGGCGCTCGAGGAATTCCAGGCTGGCGCCGCCGCCGGTGGAGACGTGCGTCATCTTGTCCGCCACGCCGGCGATGCGCACGGCCGAGGCCGAGTCGCCGCCGCCGATGATGACGGTCTTGCCTTTTTCCGCCATGACGGCCAGCTCGCGGGCCAGCCGCAGCGTGCCCTCGGAGCCTTCCTTTATCTCGAAGGCGCCTATCGGGCCGTTCCACAGCACGGTGCCGGCTTTCTCCAGCAGCCCCACGGCGTGGTCGAGCGATTCCCTGCCGAGGTCGAACGATTCCCATCCTTCGGGTATGACCTTCACGTCGCGGCGCAGTTCCCCCACTTTCTGCGCGGCGAAGTCGAACTTGTCGGTGACGACGAAGTCCGTCGGCAGGACTATCTTGTCGCCGTACTTCCGGAGCAGCTTCCCGGCGGTGTCGAGCATGGACTCCTCTACCAGGGACTTCTGCACGTCGAATCCTTTGGCCTTGAGCAGCGTGTAGCCGATGCCGCCGCCGACTATAAGGGTGTCTATCTTCTGCAGCAGCGATTCTATGACGCCCAGCTTGCTGGAGATCTTGGAGCCGCCGGTGATGCCGACGAAGGGGCGCCTGGGCTCGCTGACGGCGCCGCCGAGGTAGCGCAGCTCCTTCTCTATCAGCAGGCCGGCCAGGCGGTGTTCGACATGTTTGGTTACGCCGGTGATCGATGCGTGACGGCGGTGGCAGGTGCCGAAGGCGTCGTTGACGTAGACGCCGTCGGAGAGGGCCGCCAGGCCGCGCGCGAAGACGGAGTCGTTCTCCTTCTCGCCGATGGCGAAGCGGAGGTTCTCCAGCATGTTCGGCTTTCCCTTCACTATGGCCGCTTTACTGACCAGCACGCCCGAGGAGGCGATGCTGCCCTCGTGGAAGACCAGGTCCGGCAGGTGGCGGGCGCGCATATAGTCGGCCACTGGCCGGAGGCTGTGCCGGGCGTAGACTTCCTCTCGCGACTTGCCTTTCTTCTCCTGCTTGTCGGGTTCGCCGAAATGGGAGCAGAGCACCGGCGTGGCGCCGGCCTCCAGCAGGAACTTCACCGTCGGGAGGGCCGCCTCTATGCGCGCGGCGTCGGCCACTTCCCCTTTCGAGAACGGCACGTTGAGGTCGAGCCGCACCAGCACGTTCTTCCCGGCGAAGAGGGACTTGTCCGCGCCGGCGATGTTCTTCTTGCGTATGCCGGTCTCGCGCGTCATTATGTCGATGCGCTCGCGCAGTATGCGCTCCACTTCGGCGGCGGCCGACCCGGGCGACATGGCGTGCGTGAGGGTCTCGAGGATGTTGTGCGTCTTGATGAAGCTGTCGGAGAGCGGCACCGCGCCGCGGTAGACGTAGCCGCCGTTGGCGTCGACGGTGACCAGTTCGCCTTCCTTCAGCGTCACGTCCGATTCGCCCTTGAAGGTCACCGTGCCCTGCTCCTGGTCTATGACGGCGTTGGCGCAGCCTACGACGCAGGGCTTGTTGAGCGTGATGGAGGTGATGGCGGCGTGCGAGGTGCGGCCCGGGAAGACCGTGACCACGCCCTGCGAGTTGTTTATGAAGTTGAAGTCCGAGGGTTTGGTGGTCTCGGCCATGTAGACGATGTTCTCGCGGCCGGCGCGGAACTCCTCGAACCTGGCCGGCGTCAGGGCCAGGCGGCCCCAGGCTATGCCGTGGTTTATCGGCACGCCGGTGCCCACCGGCGGCTTCCACTCGCGCGCCCCGCTGTCGTTGCGCGGCACCGAGACATAGGCGTTGCCGGCGCAGAGGCGGTCTATGCGGCCGCGGTATTCGTAGACCGAGATGACGCCCTTCTTCATCAGGTCCGTGTCTATGACCAGGCGGGCGTAGGTGCTCACCGTGGCGCGCCGGGCCTGCAGCAGCCAGAGCTCGTCGTCCTCGACGGTGAACTCCAGGTCCAGCTCGTGCTTGAGCTGGCGCTCCAGGAGGTCCTTGTACTTCTCCAGGCCCGCCCGTATCTTCGGCGGGACGGAGGCTATGCCGCGGGTGACCACGTTGCCCATCACCACGTCCTCGCCCTGCGTCATCTCGCGGTACTCGCCGAACAGCTCGTCGCTGCCGTTGATGGGGTTGCGGGTGAAGATGACGCCGCTCATGGAGCTGGCGCTTTTATTGCCGAAGACCATCTGCTGCACGGTGACGGCCGTGCCGAAGTTGACCTCGATGGAGAGCTCTTTGAGGTATTCCCGGACATTGTGCGAACGGCTGGAGGCGAAGACCAGGTCTATGCACCTGATCAGCTGCTCGAAAGGGTCCTGCAGGAAGGCGGAGCCGAACTTCTCCGCCACCAGCCGCTCCGCCAGGTCCGCGCCGGCCTCGGGGTGGTGCCCGCTCCTCGACGGCTCGTCGGCCTCCAGCGCGGCCAGCACATTGCGCAGGAAGCGCAGGTAGACGGCCGAGGCGAACGCTTCACCGTGCCTGCGCGCGAGTTCCGCGCGTATCGCCGGCGTAAGGCCGGCGTTGAGTATGGTGCACATGGAGCCGGGCAGCGAGATGGTGGTGCCCGAGCGCACCGAGACGAGCAGCGGGTTCTCCGGCGAGCCCAGCCTCCGGCCGGTCTTTTCTTCCAGCCGGCCCAGCCAGCGCCCTACGGCCTCCCGGAAGCTCTGCCGGTCGGCGTTCTCCCTGAAAAGTTCCGCGCAGATCGGCAGGCCCAGTATGAAGGCCGGCGGCACTTTCACGCCCAGCGAGGCCATGTCGATGATGCCGTTGCCCTTGCCGCCCAGGAACGGGCGCAGGCTGTCGTCGGTATGGGTCCAGGTGGAGGCGATGAAGGCGTCGTAATTCCCCTCCACCGGCGGCAGGTTGGCCATCTTGTAGCGGCCGTAGAGGCTGTTCTCGGCGCCGCGGGCCGCCAGCTCCCGGTTGAGGAAGCCGATGGTCTTCTCTATGAACTCGTCGACGGCGTGGAACTCGGTGGTGCGGAAGAAGTTGTTGAAGAAGCGGTCCTTGATGGGCGCCGCGCTGGCCGTGGGGATCTTGTAGACCTCCAGCACGTTGTTGAGCATGCGGCTGAGCCGCTTGAAGATGTTGCTGCGCATGAACTGCTGCAGCTCCATGGAGACGCCCTGCAGGACGCGCTTGGTCTTTATGATGTCGACGGTCTCCATCTCGTAAATGGCGGTGAGCTCCGCGCAGAACTCGTCGGCCTTGCCCGGCAGCATGCCCTTGAGCGCCAGCAGCGAGACCAGTTCCCGGACCAGCGCCACGCATTCCTTGAGGTTGTCGTAGCCCACGGTCTCGTAGCGGCTGTTGGTCAGGTCGTTGGTGAAGATGAAGACCAGCCGGCCGAGGTAGAGGTCCAGGTCGAGGAAATGGTAGAGGTCGATCCTGCCCTCGAAGTAAGACTTCTTGATCAGCGTCTTGAAGCTGCGCAGGCGCCGGAGGCAGTCGATGAGGTTGTCGGTGTCGGCGATATGCTCGTGGTCGCAGATGGAGAGGAAGGTCTCCATCTCCTTGCGCAGGAAGCACTTCTCGAAGAGGTCCAGGTTGCGGCGCAGGTTCTCCTTGACCGCGGCGATGTCGCCCGTCTGGTAGTCCCAGAGATAGGAGAGCTTCTCCTTCATCTCCTCGGCCAGCTCGATGAAGCGCGGGTCCTCGGAGGAAGGGGCGAAGGTGGTCGCCAGGGCCATGTAGCCGGCCTTGAAGAGCGGGTCGGGGTCCCGGTCGCGTATCAGCGCCAGGTAGGGTTCGACGTAGCGGGTCAGGATGCGGGGCGAGAGCTTGCGGTGCACTTCCTTGCGCAGGTCGCCGGCGAAGGAGAGCATCGGGTCGGCGCCGTCGCGCCCTTCCTCGAAGTACTCGGCGGCGCTCCGGATGTCGTCTATCAGCGCGCCGTCGCCGCCGCGCACGGGCAGCTTCTTGAGCAGCTCGCGCGCGTAATAGATGTAGGCGTCGGAGGGGTCGCGCGTGGCGCCGAGCGTGCGCACCGTCTCGTCCAGCAGGGCGGCCTGCAGCGAGTCTATGTCCTTCTTGACGTCGCGCGCGTCGGGGATCCGCTCCTCCTTGTCCAGGAGGCGGATATTGACCAGCAGCTCCACCAGCAGGTCTATCTTCTTTTCCTGGTCGGGTTCTTCGCGGGAGGCGGCGAGCTGGGCGGTTATCTTTTCCCAGGTGTTGAGAGGTATCATCCTGGCGGCAGCTGAAGGTCCGGTCTTCGGCATGGCGGCTCCTGGCTCGGCTTAAGGTGGCGCTATGATTAGTATATCCGTCCCCCTCCGGGCTGTCAAATCCGGGCGCGGCTGATGGTATCCGACGCTCCGGACGGCGGTGTCCCGGTGGTCAGTTCTCGGACGGGGTGAATTTGGCCAGTATCGGCACGTCTTCGGCCGACAGGAGGCGGTCCAGGACGTGGAATTCCGCCAGCTTCCCGGAGAAGAACCATTCCAGCTTTTCGCCGGCCCGGTAGGCGCCCAGTATTACGGGGCCGGGGTTTTCCACGGGACCGTCCAGGCCGTCGTTAATCGTTACGACCTGCTGCGGCGCCCCGTTCTTGTAGATGGATACCCCCCCGGCCTTGCCGGAGCCGTCGTAAGCGACGCAGAGGTGCACCCACTCCCCGACCTCGGTGAAGCCGTCGGCGTAGACCCGGATGGAGGCGGCGTCGCCGCCGCGCTTGAAGTAAAAATGGAGCTGCTGCGGCTTGGCCGCGTCGAAATGGGCCAGGCACATCTGCGGGTCGGCGCCTTTTATGAAAAGCGCGTCGCCGCGGAACTGGCCGCGCTTGAGCCAGAACGAGACGGTGACCGGATGCCGGCCGTCGAGCAAGGCGTCGTTCCCGGGCCCCGGGCCCACGCTGGAGTAAGCCGAAATGCCGTCGAAGACGACGGCCTCCGGGGTAGTCCAGGGGAGTTCTACGGGGGCGGGAGCGGCCGGGGCGGGTTCCGGGGCGGGAACCTGGGCGGGGACCGCGGCGGTCCTGTCCTGCCGCCGGTCCGGGTTCAGTTGCTTCAGTAAGGTTATGCCGGCATAGATGAGCACCACGGCCCCTATCGCCAGCAGCGTGCCGCGCCCGTACAGAACTTTCGCCGGCGGCGGAGGAGGCGGAGGCGGCGGAGGAGGCGCAGGCCGGTCGTTACCGGTAACCGGCGGGTTCATATCGTCGCTCATCTCAGGCCTCCTCGCCTTCCGAAAGCATCGCCGCGCTTTTTACCGTTTCCATGTGAAAGCCCAGCCACAGCATGCTGCCGCCGGTGAGCAGCAGGTGGATGAACCAGGCCTCGCCGCTGTTGGCCACCACGAACTGGAAGTAGAACGTGTAAAGGTTTATTATCAGGAAGGTCATGCCGTAGCCTCTCAGCAGCTTGAGGCCGGTTTTAGCGCCGGCCAGCAGCGACGAGACCGCGACCAGGGCCCACAGGGCGCTGAAGATCAGGCGCTCCCCCGTGGTGCCGTCCCAGCGCACGCGGGCGTTCTCGAAATAGCCGAACAGCGACAGGAACCAGAGCGACAGGTTTATCAGCAGCAGGCCGTAATGCGCGTAGACCCGGCTGAAATTGGCCAGGCGCCCGCGCACCAGTACGCCGTGGGCCCAGGCGGCCGCCAGCGTCAGCAGGCCTATGCCGAGGAAGCGCACCGGGTAGGTCATGCCCAGGTAATAGGCGCCCCACCCCGAGACGTAGCCGGTCTCCGCGCCGAAAAAGAAAAAGAAATCCGCCAGCGCGTACCAGAGTATAAAGCGGTTCCCCACCGCGTAGGCGAGCAGGAGAAGCAGGGCCGCGTCTATCCCCAGCAGGGCCGGCCAGTTGTCGCTGCCGGTGGAGTAATGCCTGGCCATGACCACCGTCAGCCCCTGCAGGGCGAAGGCGCCGGCCAGTTCGAAGAGTTCTCCCAGCACGGGGCGCGGGCGCAGGGCCTTGAGCCGGCTGCCCTGAAGCAGCAGCGCGGCGAAAGCCAGCAGCAGCGAGCCCTCGGCGGCCAGCCACCAGTTAACCCGCTCTTTGAGGAAGTTCCAGAGCGCGATAAGGTGCTCCTGCATCAGGATGCCGGTCCCCGTTACGGCGGAGAGAACGCCGATGACGGCGAACATTTTCACCAGGAAACCCGGGCTGACCGGCGCCACCGGGTAGCGGTCTTTAAGTTTGCGGGACTGCTCCCAACTGAGTATCCCCCTGGCGGCCAGCTCGTCGAGCTCGGCGTGCACTTTCCGGTGCAGGCGCAGCCCGGCGCTCATGACGCCCTCCCTTCGCCGGCCGCGTATTTAAAGTAATAGTGCAGGGCGCCGCTGAAGGCCAGCAGCCCGGCGCCGCCGGCCAGCAGGAAGGTCCCCGCCTGCATCGAATTCCAGAACAGCTCGTGAAAGCGGGTGAAGATGTTTATGCACAGGAAGGTCACGCCGAAACCGCGGATCAGGCCGTTCTGCAGGCGGTCGGCCGCGACTATCTGCGCTATGCAGGCCAGGGTGAAGAAGGACACCCAGCCCAGCGCGATGTTGTCCCCTCCCGACAGCGAGGACAGGATGAGCAGCGACATATTGAAGTAGATCAGCCCGACGGCCTGCCAGACCTTGTAGAACCGGCCGGTTTCCGGGTAGAGATTAAGTTCATGGTAGACGCCCACACCCACCGCGGCCAGCGCCGCGGGCCACATCAGGCGCGGGTCCTGCACGCCGAAAGCGTAGGTGGAGCGGCCCAGCATGCCGTCCCAGGAGCCGATCCAGTGGAACAGGGTCAGGACGGAGAGCAGCAGCAGGTAGGCGTTGCGGCTCCGGTAGGCGAGGTAGAAGGCGAAGGGCAGGCAGACGGTAAGGGCGGCGTGCATGGCCGCCTCGTCCTTCATCCCGACGGAGCCGCAGAGGATGCCGACCGCCGCGCCGACCATGTAGACGCCCAGCGTTACCACGATCTTGGAAGAGGTGGAGTAGCGCTCCCGGAGGTCTTCGGCCAGGCGCAGGCCCCATTTCACGGCGGCGTAGCCGATGCCGCCCGTTACGAGCGCGCCGACGAAGGCGGAGCCGGTCATGGCCGCTATGGCGCCCACTATGCCGAAGAAGGCCAGCAGTCCGCCGATGATGCCGATATACCGGAGCACCCCGGCGAAGCCGAACTCCGCGAAAGAGTATCTCTCATGGAGCGTGTCGTAGGTGTCTTTTTCTATCAGTCCGTCGGCCAGCCAGGCCGCGGCTTCGCTCTGCAGGAATTCCTTGGTCCGCCGGTTCGCCATCGTCCCTCCCCCCCGAGCGCATGAGCGCACGGCTCCATTCTATCAAAAAACTTCAACCGCCCTATTCTTTCGGCCAGGGGCCGGTGCGGGTCTTGGGTCCGGCCGGGGCGGCCCATTCCAGGCGGCCGTCGGAGGATACTGTAGGGAAAAGGTCGGCGGTGATCTCTTCGGGACGGAACCAGAGCTTGATCTCGCGCTCGCCCTCTATGGCGTCGGAGGAGACGTGCACGACGTTCTCGAAGACGCCCTTGGTGGTGACGCGGCCGAAACTGCCGCGTATGGAGCGGTAATCGGCTTCCTCGGGATTGGTGGCGCCGGCTATAGCGCGGGCTTTCCTGACGGCGTCCTCGCCGGTGTAGGCGAAGGCCAGCACGGTGTCCTGGCCGCCGTTGAGCTCGCCCATGATGAAGCGTATCAGCTCGTCGAAGAAAGGCTTTTCCCGGAGGTGATGGTAATGCGTCGCGGCCAGCTCTTCGGTGACTTTGGCCAGCCGCGCGCCGACCAGCTTGAGGTCGGTCTCCTCGAAGCGCCGCAGTATGTGTCCCGCGAGGCCTTTAACCATCCCGTCGGGCTTTACTATCAGCAGTATGCATTCGTTCATGGTCGTTGTCCTTTACTGTGGGCGGTCAGCGGCGGCCGGAGCAGTTGACGCAAGAGGGCGTCTCGGGCATGGCCTTCAGCCGGGCCTCGGCTATGGGCTTGCCGCAATGGCGGCAGGCGCCGTAGGTGCCGGCGTCTATCGCCGTCAGCGCCGCGCGGACATTGGAGAGCCTGGTCTTTATGTTGGCCTCCAGCGCGATGCCGATCTGCTGCGAGTGCAGCGCGTCGGCGCGCGAGAGCCGGCCGATGGATTCGTCCAGCGAAACGGTGGCCGACTGGCCGCCGGCGGCCTTGAGGTCGGCTTCCAGTTCCCCCTCCAGGTCCCTCAGCCGACGCCTGAAAAATTCCAGCTTTTCCTTTTCCATACGGGTATTGTAGGAAATATGGCCGCCCGCCGCGATTCAGCGGCCGGCTTTGACGGTGAAGGAGCAGCCGCGGCCGGCGGAGGCTTTAGCCGCCCCGCCGCCCGGCGAGAGCAGTACCCCGCCGGTGTTATCGGCGATCGTTTCTCCCCCGTCCTTGAGCTGCACGGCGTACTGCAGCGGGAAGGTGCCGTCGAAGGCGCCGCCGCCGGGCAGCAGGCCTATCGTGAACCGGGTGACCTTGTCGCCGTCTTCGGAGTAGAGCACGGCGCTGTATTGTTCGTTGGTGAGGTAGGAGAAGGAGACGGGATAGCGGTGCCGGCCGCATTTCAGTAGGGCGGTCAGCGTGCCGGGTTTCGGGTCGTCGAATTCCTCTTCGCAGGCTTCCCCCTCCAGTTTCAGGTAGTATTTCCAGCCGCCGGCCGAGGCCGCCAGCGCCTGCCTGCCGGGGCGCAGCGGGACCTTGCCCTGGACCTGGAACGGCGGCCGGGGCCCTTTCTCGTCGGCCACTTCCACCTGGTAGTCCAGCCTGAACCCCTGTTTCCCCGCCTCGTTGAGGAGCGCGTTGAAGATGATCTCCCTTTGGGGGCCCCGCCCCCTTTTTTTTGCCGGTCCGGCATAGGAGGCGCGTTCGCCCGGGACCACGGCTAGTTCGTGGGAATACGAGACGCCGCCGTGCACGGCCATCATCCGCAGCGAGCAGGCGTCGTCCTCCGCGGCGTAAACGGCCGCCTGCGGCAGCAGGGGCGCGATACCCAGCAGAAGGCCGGCGGCCCAGTGATTTTTTTTAAACATAATATCCCCTTTGCCGGTTCAGAAAGCGGCCGCGGCCAGGGCCAGCAGCGCGATGAACAGCGCCATCGGCCAGGTCTTCCTGATCCCCTCCTCGTCGTCGACCTCGATGAAGTCGTCCTTCTTCACGGGTTTCACTGCCTGCCCGGGTTCCGCCGGCGCCGCGGGGGCCAGTTCGCGCCCGGGCGCGGACGAGGGCATGTTCTCACCGATAGAGAAAGGCTCGTTGATCGCCCTGACGGTGGAACAGCCGGAGGCGAAGATCAGGGGCGCCAGTAGCGCGGCGTAAAATGCGGGGCGCGGGTATTTCATCTTTTGTTTCACCTCGATGCCCGCGTGGCGGTGATGCGGATAGCCGCGGGGGCGGGAGCGGGAGCGGGAACGCTCATACGCTGGGCCGGTCAGTCGTGAAGCCGCGACCAGCGGTCGAACAATTCTTCCACTTTCGCCAGTGCCGCTTCAAGTTTTTTATGCCGCTCCGCCAGTTCCCCCGGGTCGGTGGCTATGGCCGGGTCTTCCAGCGCCAGCCGGGCGCGGGCCGCCTGCTCCTCGGCGGTCTTGAGCTCGTTCTCGAGCCTGCGGATGGCCGCCCGGCGTTCGCGCGTCTCTTTGGCCGT
>DNQL01000280.1 GCA_003500765.1 Elusimicrobiota bacterium
GCTTCATCTCGCCGGCGGCGTAGCCCTCGGCGTGCACGTAGGAGATCTCCTTGATCTTCAGCGCGCCTTCGAGCGCTATCGGGTAATTGATGTGGCGGGCGATGAAAAGGAAGTGCTCCCGGTCGGCGTAGCGTTTAGCCAGAGCCTCTATCTCCTTCTCCATGGCCAGCGCGTCCTCGATGAGGCGCGGGACTTTCAGCAGCTCGGCTGCGAACGCTTTGGCGTCGGAGTCGAAGACGGCATTGCGGGCGGCGGCGAAATGAGCCGCCAGCACGTATATTGCCGAGAGCTGGCCGACGAAGGCCTTGGTGGAGGCTACTCCTATCTCCGGGCCGCAGTGCGTGTAGAGCACCCAGTCCGATTCGCGCGTCAGGGTGGAGCCGACCGTGTTGGTTATGGCCAGCACTTTGGCCCCGGCAGCTTTGGCCTCGCGCACGGCGTGTATCGTGTCGGCGGTCTCGCCGGACTGGCTGATGGCTACCGCCAGCGTGTCCGGCCCTATAAGCTTGGACCGGTCGCTGAATTCGGAGGCCAGGTCCGCCTGGGCGGGGACCTGGAAGTTCTCCAGCGCGTACTTTCCGACGAGGCCCGCGTGATACGCGGTGCCGCAGGCGATGAACTGGACGTTCTTCACGCAGCAGAGCACTTTCGGGTCCAGGTTTATCTCCCTGGCCAGCGTGTCCTCTTTGAGCGGCAGCAGGCGGCCGCGCAGCGTGTTCTCGACGGACGCGGCCTGCTCGTGTATCTCTTTGAGCATGAAGTGGCGGTAGCCGCCCTTCTCCGCCATCGTGGAATCCCACTGTATATTGACGGAGTCGCGCTGCGCCTTCTTGCCGGAGAAATCGAAGAACTCGGCCCCGCCCGCGCGGACCACGGCGATGTCGCCGTCGTTGAGGAAAACGGCGCGCCGGGTGAATTTCAGAAAGGCCGAGACGTCGGAGGCGACGAAGTTCTCCCCCTCGCCAAGGCCCAGGACCAGGGGGCTGTGCATGCGGGCGGTCATTATGACGCCCGGGCATTTATCCCAGACGGCGGCGATGGCGAAAGAGCCTTTGAGCTCGGCCAGCGTGCGGCGGAAAGCTTCGAAGAAGACCGGCTCCAGCATTCCCGACGAGGAGCGCGCCGCCAGCGCCTTCACGTTCTGCTCCAGCAGGTGGACGGCCGCTTCGGTGTCGGTATCGGACTTAAAAGAGTGGCCGGAGCCGGAGAGTTTCTCCCTCAGCTCCAGGTAGTTCTCGATGATGCCGTTGTGCACCAGCACCATCTCGCCGGCGCAGTCGGTGTGGGGATGGGCGTTGTCCTCGGAAGGGACGCCGTGAGTGGCCCAGCGGGTGTGCCCGATCCCGGCCCCCGGGTTCTTCGGCGGATCGGCGTCAAGCAGGTCCTTGAGGGCCTCTATGCGTCCGCTGACGCGCTTGAGGTAAAGGCCGCCCTTGTCCTTGACGGAGGCTATGCCGCAGGAATCGTACCCGCGGTACTCAAGACGCCGCAGGCCCTCGACGAGGACCTCGGAAGAATTACGCGAGCCGACGTATCCGACTATTCCGCACATAGTTTAGTATGGTACCGGGACACCATGCCGCATGGTGTCCCCCGCTGATGCGCCGGCCTCCTATTGGATAAGGCGCTTCATCTCGGCGACGGCCGAGCGAAGGCCGGTGAAAACGGCGCGGGAAATTATGGCGTAGCCGATGTTCAGGCAGTCCATGCCCTCGATGCGCGCGACCTGGGCCACATTGTAATAGTCCAGCCCATGGCCGGCGTGCAGGCCCAGCTTGAGCTCCTTGACCAGGAACGAGGCGAGCTGCAGTTTTTCCAGCTCCCTGGCCTGCAGCTTCTTGCCCCAGGACGAGGAGTAGGCGCTGGTGCAGAGCTCGATGGAGTCCGCGCCCAGCTTGTGCACCTTGCGTATGGCCTCGGGCTCGGGATCGGTGAAAACGGCGACCTCTATGCCGGCGCCGGAAAGCGACTTTATAACGCGCTCCAGCTCGGCGTTCTTGCCGGAGAGCTTTATCCCGCCCTGGGTGGTGACCTCGTTGGGCGATTCCGGGACCAGGCAGACCGAATCGGGCTTGGTCTTCAAAGCGAACTTTTCCATTTCGGCGGTAGCGGCCATCTCCAGGTGCAGCATGCCTTTGACCTCGGCGCGCACCCTCTCGACGTCCGCGTCCTGCACGTGACGGCGGTCGGCGCGCAGGTGCATGACTATCATCTCGGCCCCGGCGGCCAGCGCCACGCGCGCGGCCTCCACGGGGTCCGGGTTCTTCTCCCTGCGGGCCTGCCTGACGGTGCAGACGTGATCTATGTTCACTCCGAGCTTTACCTTTTTCATTTCCCCTCCACGGTATGGCGGCCGGACGCGCCCCCCTGGGCGCCGCCGGCCGATGCGCGGCCGGAATTCCTGCCGTAAAAATCTATTATCCCGTCCGCGATCTCTTTTACGAGTCCGTCGGACTCCCCTTCCACCAGCACGCGCAGCAGGGGCTCCGTCCCGGAATAACGGACGAAGATGCGGCCCTCGCCGCCCATGCGCCGCTCCCATTCTTCTATCATCTCCTGAAAGCCGGGTATCTTTTCCAGCGCGGGCTTGGATTCCACTTTCAGAGAACGGACCTCCTGGGGGAAGCGCTTCCAGGAGGCGTGGGCGCTCATGGGGCGGCCATCCTCGCGGGCGGCGGATATCACCTGCAACGCCGTCAGGAGCCCGTCCCCCGTGGGGGCGAACTCCCGGAATATCGTATGCCCGCTGGACTCGCCGCCCAGGCTGAGGTCTTCTTTTTCGATGGCCTCGGTGACGTTCTTGTCGCCGACGGCGACCTGCGTCACGCCTATTCCCATCGAATGAAGGTGCTTTATAAGACCGCAGTTGGACATGAGGGTCAGGACCACCCTCGAATTCTTCAGCCGGCCGCCGGATTTAAGGTGCGGCGCGGCTATCGAGATTATATCGTCGCCGTCGAGCAGGCGGCCTTTCTCGTCGGAAAGCATGCAGCGGTCGGCGTCCCCGTCGAAGCTGACGCCGCACCAGGCGCCCCAGGCGGCCGTCTCCGCGCGCATCGGACCGGTCTCCAGCGCGCCGCAGCCGACGTTTATATTGGTCCCGTCGGGGCTGGCGCCCATGACCTTTATTTCGGCGCCGAGCTTTTTAAAGACGCGCGGGGCCAGCTCGCTGGCGGCGCCGTTGGCGCAGTCCAGCACGATCTTCACGCCTTCGAGCGTGAAGCCGTCCGGCAGGGTAGAGAGCAGGTACTCCTCGTAATCTCCCGAGAAATCGGCCCGCCTGACGCCCGGCACGGCCGCGGGAACCTTAAAATCCGGCGAGGCCAGCAGCCCTTCCACGGACGCCTCTTCGGGGTCGGAGAGCTTGAGGCCGTCGGCCGAGAAGAACTTTATGCCGTTGAATTCCGGCGGGTTATGGCTGGCCGAAATGACTACGCCCAGGTCCGCCCCTTCCCTCTTGACGAGGTATGAGACGGCCGGGGTGGGGACCAGCCCGAGGTCCAGGATCTCGAAACCGCCGGCGGCCAGGCCCTCCGAAAGGGCGGCTTTTATGGAAGGGCCGGAACCCCGCGAATCCATGCCTATAATGACCGAAGGCTTGCCCTTGCGGGAGCCGTTAAGCCTGGCCACAGCCACCCGGGCGGCGGCGAAGCCTATTTTTTTGACGAAATCGGTCTCAAAGGGGTGCTTGCCCGCCAGACCCCTTATGCCGTCGGTACCGAAAAGCTTCTTCATGAGCGCAATATTATATCATTTAATAATAATGGGCCGGATGCCCCGGCCCCGCCGTTTTGTATAATTTGGGGATGGAGGGATGGCCGAGCGGTTTAAGGCGCCGGTCTTGAAAACCGGTGTACGGTTAACCCGTACCGTGGGTTCGAATCCCACTCCCTCCGCCAATATTAAAAAAACCCGCTTCCGGCGGGTTTTTTCATAAACGGCGGAGGGAGAGCGGGCCTAAGAGAAGAATACCAGCCCGATGTGGACAGCGCCCAGCAGCAGGCCCGCCCAGGCGAGCCTGAAATGCGCCTGCATAGGCAGCCGCAGGCCCCTGTGGTTCAGCACGGGGACCATGGCGGCCGCGAACAGGGCGGTGAAAGCCGCCATACCGACCACCTTGAACAGCGGCTCGCCGAACAGACTGAAATAGGCCAGTTCGGAGACGCTCATTTCCCGCAATGCCTCAGCATCATCCTGGAGAGCGCGTGCTCGTAGGAGTAATTGGCGTCCAGAAGCGCCATGAAGCCTATCTTGTCGTCCGACATCAGTATCTCCACGACCAGCCTCTTCTCCAGTTTGAGCCGGAAGTCCTCCGGCACGTCGTCCTTGCCGCAGACCGCGGAAGAGGCGTAGCCCACGCTTTCGCCTCCTATGCTTTCGGCGTAGCCCTCCATCTTCCAGTCCTTTAGGAAATGATACTTCAGGGGTGTTTTCTGCTCCTGCACCAGGTCGTATAGCGCCTGCCTGACCAGCACCGGCGTCCCGGCCGACGCGATGTCGGCCACCGGCAGCACGATCCTGTCGTCCATGAGCGAGTAGCTGCAGCCGGCGGAATCCCCGCAGAACGGCGTCATCAGGTGATACATGGAGCCCGGGCCCGCAAGGTACACCTTGAATTTTCTCGAGGGAGAATAAAGCGGCGAGGCCTCCAGCCGCTCTATGGCCTTATCCAGGAATTCGACGCCCGGCTTATCCAGGGGCTTCTCCGACAGCAGCACGAAACCCCTGTGCTCGAAAGAATGCTTGAAAATAACGCCGGGATATTTAAGGAAACCCCAGTAGGGACCGCCGAGGACCAGCAAGGTCCAGAATATTATCTTCATGATCGATCATCCTCCCTGAAAGCTGAGATCCCGGCGTCGTAAGCGGCCTCCAGCGCCATCGGCACGTCGTCGGTCCATAGCGAATCGAAACCGCGGTCCATCAGCCAGCGCACGTCCCCGGGGGTATTGGCTATGCCGCCGCTGAGCTTAAGTCCGAGCTCCGAAGCTATCTCCAGCTGGTCCGCAAGATCGAAGGCGAAAGCGGACGCCTTGAAGAGGCCCCGCGCCCAGGGGCGGTCTATCCACCCCGCGCAGACCGCGTCAACCCCGGCGTCCAGCGCGGTGCGGCTTATGTTCCAGGGCAGCAGCGGCATGACGGCCGCCCCCAGCTCCGGGCAGATGCGCTTCACGCCCTCGAGCAGCCCGCCCCTGTGCGCGAAGACCAGCGCGTAAAGGCGGTCGGCGAAACCGGTGGATTTGAGTCGGTAATACAGGCGGCCGGCCAGCACAGGATCGGAGAAACAAAGCTCGAAATAACAGGTCTTATCGCGCCGCAGGGCCAGCAGGCTCAGCAGGTCGTCGAGATGCGCCACCGGTTCGCGGCCCAGCACCCGCAGCCTGGAAAGGTCCTTCCACTTCATGGCGGAGATATCCCGGTCGAAACCGGTGAGACGCCGCGCGTCCGCGTCGTGAAAAAGAACGAACTCGCCGTCGGCGGTGACGCGGACGTCGCATTCGGCGCCGTGGGCGCCGTCGGCGAAAGCGCGCCGGAAAGCGGCTATCGTGTTCTCGGGGGCGTTCAGCGCCCCGCCCCTGTGCGCCAATATCCTTGCCATCAGTTTAATTATAGAGATTATGACCGCGCAATTCCATAGCGCCGCGCCCGTACCGCTTGAACGGGGCCCCTCTCCGCCGCCTCATGCCGCGCGGGCGAAGGGACGGATAAAAAAAAGCCGGCCCGCGGGCCGGCTTAACCCTGAGGGAGCGGGACCTCTTATCCCCCCACGATAAAGTACCAGATCAGCAGGGCTATGACCAGGGAGAGCAGCTTTATCTCCCAGTTGCGGGTGAAAAGTTCGCGGAAATTCATTTGGCTCCGCCCTCCTGTTTGGCCTCCGGCTGCTTGGCGGCCTCCGGCCTGGCGCCCCGGCGCAGCAGGGTCTTCTCCGCCTTGGAGCGGTAGAGTTCGTAAAGCATCTTCTCCAGGTCTTCCGTGTCGACGTTGCGCTGAAGCTTGCCGTTGCGGGCCAGCGACACCGTCCCGTTCTCCTCGGAAACCACCACCACTATCGCGTCGGCTATCTCGCTGAGCCCCATCGCGGCGCGGTGGCGCATGCCGAGTATCTTGGAGAGTTCCTGCTGCTCGGTCAGCGGCAGTATGCAGCCGGCCGCCACGATGCGGTTATTGGCTATGACCGCGGCTCCGTCGTGCAGCGGGGTCTTGGGATGGAAGATGGTCATCAGCAGGTCCGTGGAGACCTCGCCGTTGATGCGGGTGCCGCTCTCTATTATGTCGCGCAGCCCCATGTCCTGCTCCAGCACCACGAGCATGCCGGTCCTGGACTCGGAACCCTGCTTCACCGCCGCGACCAGCTCGCTTATGAACCTGTACTCCTGCGGCACCAGTATGCGGCCCAGCGGGTTGGCTCCGATATTGGCCAGGGCGAAGCGTATCTCTGGCTGGAAGACGACGATGAGCAGGAAGATACCGGCCAGCCAGAACTGCTGCAGCAGCCAGACCGTGGCCGAGAAATGGAGCAGCTTGGCCAGGGAGGTGATGACGGCGAGGATGAAGACGCCCCAGACGACCTGCATGGCCCTGGTGCCCTTTATGAGCAGGATCAGGCGGTATACGATGTAGTATACCGCGAAGATGTCCAGGGCGTTAAGAAGGTAGGCCTTGAAGTCCATCGGCTCAGGCCGCCTCCGCGCCGGGCTCGGCGCCGGGTTCCGCCG
>DNQL01000244.1 GCA_003500765.1 Elusimicrobiota bacterium
CGGTCAAGCCCGGCCTGCCGACGCCGCCCACCGGCCCGGTCATCAACCCGCCCGGCCCCGGCGCCACGGGAGCCCCCACCACAGGCTTCCAGGACGCCAACCAGGCCGTGGACCTTCTGGACAAGATAGTCAACCTCGCCCAGAAGATCTTCAACATAATCGAGAAGAACCAGCCTGTGGTCAACGTCACCACCAACTACGCCAACGCGGTGCCCTACGGCACCAGCCACTGGACGCAGCTGCAGGGCTGGAGCAGGCCGGCCACCCGCCGCTACTCCTTCTCCATGAAGAACGGCTACGGCTCGGAAGTGGTCAAGGTCACCTACCAGGTGCACTACACCTTCGACGGCAACTTCCAGGGCAAGGGCAAGTTCCTCACCGGCGTAACGGTTGAACCCCTCAACATCGAGACCGCCTGGGGCTACAAGGTCAGCCTGGTCAGCGAAGTCCCGGATTCCACGATAGCCAACGTGGGCACCAGCGAGGACCCGATCGCCTCCATGCAGGTCCAGCTCAGGTGGAACGTGCACACCGTCATCAAGGACATAACCTCCAAGGCCGTGTACTATGTCCAGGGCGACGGGCTCCTGCAGGAGATAGGCACCCCCTTCAAGAACGCGCAGGACGCCAAAGCGGCCGCCGCGACCGAGAAGGCCACGCTGCAGATAGAGAACGCCCGCTTCTAAAAAGCGGTAAAAGAAACCTCCTTTCTCCCCTGTCTGCCGCCTACGGGCGGCGGACAGGGGTTTTTTCTTTTGCGCGATAAAAAAGGCCGGGACGAGCCCGGCCCGTAAGGCAAGCGTCGGTCAGGCGGCGTCTTTAAGTTTGCGGAACAATTCGAGCTGTTCGGGGGAAAGTTTTTCGGGAAGGGTTATCTCAAGTATGGCGTAGAGGTCCCCGCGGCCGCCTTTATGCGGCAGGCCTTTGCCTGGCAGGCGCATGCGTTTGCCCGAGCGGGAGCCCGGGGGGACCTTTATCTTGAGCGAACCGCCGGGGTAGAACACCTGGGCCTCTCCGCCCAGGGCGGCGTCCCAGGGGTATACCTGCACCCGGGTCTCCAGGTCGCGGCCGTTCACGGTGAAGCGGGGGTCGGGCTCCACCGATACTTTCAGATATAGGTCGCCGGTACGGCCCTGCGCGGCGGCGCCCTGGCCCTTCAGCCTTATGACGGCGCCGTCAGTTATGTTCTTGGGAAGATTAACGGAGATGCTGCGGGTCTCGGCCCTGCCGCCTGCCCTGTAGGAAAAAGACAGGTCCTTGCGTCCTCCCGATATGAGCTCGGCCAGGGTCAGCCTGAGCTCGGCCTCCATATCGAGGTTTGACCGGCGCCCGCGGGGGGGAGCGAAGCCGCCCGCCTCATCCTGGAAACCGCCGCCGAAACCGCCCTGGCCGCCCGAGAAACCGCCGAGATTACCGAAGACGGACTTGAAGAACTCGCTGAAATCGCCGAACTGCTCGAACCCCTGGCCGCCCTGGTACTGAAAGCCGCCGGGGCCGCCGGAAAAGCCGCCGCCGGGCGGGGGGCGGAACTCCTGGCCCTCCCGGTAGTTGCGGCCGAGCTGGTCGTAGAGGCCGCGCTTCTTGGCGTCGGAGAGGACTTCGTAGGCCTCGTTTATCTCTTTGAACTTGTTCTCGGCTTCCTTGTTGCCGGGATTCTTGTCGGGATGGTACTTCATCGCCAGCTTGCGGTAAGCCGACTTTATCTCGTCCTCACCGGCGCCGCGGGAGACGCCGAGCAGGGTATAGTAGTCTTTATACTTCAGGGACATCGGGATCTTTCTTCTTGCGGGTCAGGAAGAGGATCAGGACGCAGAAAAGGCCGAGGGGAAGCATCAGCCAGCGCTCAAACCTGGCCTCGCTGACCGCGGTGAAGGATTCCACGGCCCAGGTGCCGAAGAGCAGAACGGCGATGAAGCCCCAGAACATGAGGACAAGGCCGGAAGAGACCGGCTTTTCCCGGGCCGCCGTTTCGACGGGCAGGGGAGAGGCGGGAGCCTCGGGCTCCGGCGCGGGCGGCTGCTGCCTGTTCTTCCTGTCTTTCTTTGCCATGTTATTTCTTCCCCGAAGCGACGAAAGAGATATCCTGGAAGATGACCGTTACGCCCAGTTCTTTGCCGTCGTGGTTCTTCACGCGCATGGTGCTGTAGCCGATCACGAGGGGGACATTGGCGTGCATGACCGAGATCTCGGCGCGGCGCACGGACTTGCCGGTCTCAAGCGCCTCTTTGACCACGCCCAGCAGGGCGGGGAAGCCGGCGTAGGCCTTATTGTAGTCGCAGCCCAGGCATTTGTGGTCCTCGTCCATGTGCAGGATCTTGCCGGCCATCGGGTTCATGTATACGACTCTGCCCGAAAGATCGACGCTTATCAGGCCGCCGGTCAGGTTGTCGAGTATGCACTGGTAATATTCTTTTATGTCGCTCACCATGGGATTATTCTACAAAAAAACACAGACACAGGTTGCCGGGAATCCGGCTATTTTTTGTATAATTATCACGCAGTAGTGATTCCCCGGTAGCTCAATGGTGGAGCATTCGGCTGTAACCACGTCGCAGCTTCCGCCGGAAACGGCGGTTGAAAAATCAGGTGAATTCAGGGAAATCCGCGCTAAGCGGGCTATCCTGAGCCAAGCCCGGGACACCGGTTCCGGGAAGGTGCAGAGACTATCCCGAGAGGGAGTACTTTCCGCCTAAAGCGGATGGGAAGCGCCTGAGTCCGTAATCCGAAAGGATCGGATATGATATAGTCCAAGCCTTGAAGCAATTCAGGGGCACTTGTAACCGAAGGGTTGTTGGTTCGAGTCCAACCCGGGGAGCCAGATTTAGAAGGCCGCGCTTTGCCGCGGCCTTCTAAATTTGGAGCCCCTGTTGACCGGACCGCGAAGGCGCAGCCTTCGATGGTTCGGCTCGACTTGGCATCCTGCGTGACCCCGGAGAGGGCGCCGCAGGCGCCTGTCCAACACCTTTCCGATTATTGAAGGCCGCGCTTTGCCGCGGCCTTCTGAATTTGATCCCTCCACGCTGTTTTCAAGCCCCTGCGACACTACGTTGTCGCGCGCGTGTTTTACGCTATAGCAGCGGAAAACAGAAGGGGGTAATATGAGCAACCTTAATAAAGTGATGCTGATAGGGCGGTTGACGCGGGACCCGGAGGTCACCGAGTTCTCCAACGGGGGCAAGGTGGCCAATCTCGGCTTCGCCGTCAACAACCGGCGGCGCAACGGCGAGACCGGGGAGTGGGAAGAAGTGCCGGTCTGGCTGAACCTCAAGGCGTTCAACCGGGAGAGCGGGCGCAAGCTGGCCGATCGGGCCGCCGTGCTTACCAAAGGGCGGCAGGTCTACGTGGAGGGCCACCTGGCGCTGGAAGAGTGGACGGGCAAGGAGGACGGCAAGCCGCATTCCCGCACGCTGGTCTACGTGGACAACATGGAGTTCCTGGGCGGCGGCAAACCCCGGCCGGAGGCGGAGGCCGCGGAGAAACCCGCGCGGGCGGGCCGGCCCCGCAAGCGGACGGAGGACTAGAATCCCGGGGCGGGAGAGGGGGAAAGCTCGGGCCCGGCGGCGCCTTCGGCTACGCGCACGAAGCGGTTGGCCGGCACCCCGTAGAACCGCGATACGCGGGACTCTTTCCCGCCCCAGCGGATCTCTATGTCGGCCAGGCGAGCTTTCCCCAGGCCGAAATGCAGCCGCAGGTCGTCCGATTGGGAACCGTGTCCGCGCGAGGAAGAGACCTCCCGGGTCTGGCTCAGCCCCCGGGTCCTTACTATGACGCGGGAACCTATGGCGGAGCGGGGCGCCCCGCCCGGGCCGGCGCCTTCCAGCCGCACATGCAGCCAGTTATTGCGGCTGCCGATATCGTTGCGGAACAGCGCGGCGCGGGGAAATGGGCCGTGGCGCCTGTCGGCGGGCATGCGCATCCAGGACTTGCCGGCGAGTATATCCAGGTCCCCGTCGCCGTCATAGTCGGCGACCGAGATCCCGGCGGAGCTCTCCCAGCCGAAACCGGCTTTCTCCGTCGCGTCCTCGAACCGGCCCGGGGCGGACTGCCTGAAGAGGCGCAGGAACTGGCCGTCGGGATAGTCGCCGCTCGAAAGCAGGAGGTCCAGGCGGCCGTCATTATCGAAATCCGCCCAGGTCGCGCGCATATCGCCCTGGTTCCAGTTAGTCGTGCTAGCGTGCACGCGCGGCATGGCTTCCGCGCGGCGCCTGAAGGCGAAACCCTTATCCGGGCCGAGATTCTCTAGAAGGGAGGAGCGGTCCGAGGCCTCGCCGGCCCAGCCGTGAGTGATCTCGCCCAGGAACACGTCCATGTCGCCGTCATTGTCGTAGTCGGCGCAGGGGGCGGAGAAGGTGTTGCCGTGGGAGCGCCATTCTTTCTCCGTCTCCCGCTTCACCCAGCCGGGGTAGCGGCCGTGCCTTATCCCGTCGCCGTCGAAGCCGGACGCCGGCGCCATATCGGTGAAACCGCCGTCGCCGTTATTGCGCCAGAGGCGGTTGGCCTGTCTGCCGTACACGGCGAGGAGTATGTCCTGCAGGCCGTCATTGTCCCAGTCGCAATGGGAAACGCCGTAAACGGGGCGGCTGGAATCGGGTCTGCCCTCGGAAGGATAGGTGAGGAGCCCGGCGGGCATGGTCATGTCGGCGAAGCGGCCGCCGCCGAGCCCGCGGTAGAGGCGGGAAGGATAGGAGATGAACGATACGCCGTACTCCTTATACCAGCTGCCGACGACGAGGTCGAGCAGCCCGTCGTTGTCATAGTCGAGGAAGGCGGCCGAAACGGCGGTTTCGGGAGCGAAAGCGGACGGGGCCCCCGCGGGGAAGGAGAACCGCCCCGAACCGTCGTTAAGCAGGATTTCGGAGCGCAGGCCGTCGTCAGGCCTTTCATATAGGACGGAGCCGTCTTCTCCTTTCATCGTCTCCCCGGTCTTTGGATCGGCGCGCGGCTTTTCGAACTCGCAGTAGCGGCCGCGGAAGACGTCCAGGTCCCCGTCATTGTCCGCGTCGGCGAAAGCGAGGAAGGAGCCGGGAGCCGCGGCGGTACTCAAGGAGGGGTGGGCGTTTATGGCGGCCTCAGCGGTGAAATCGGTGAAGGCGCGGCCGTCCCGGACCGGCCGGTTCATGAATACGGACGCGCCGGGCCCTCCATGGGTCCGGTGCAGGACCGCGTCCGGCCAGCCGTCGGCGTCCAGGTCGGCCCAGTACGGGGTCTGGCAGGGGACCGAAGATATCTCCAGTCCGGGCGCCACGTCGGAGAACCACGGCTGGGCGGCGGCGGGCGAGGGACCGGGGGAGAGGAGAAAAAAGAGGGCGGCCAGGCGGGATATTTTCATCGCAAGATTATATATAATGGCCTTAAGCCCGCACTATTGACCCATGTCAAAAGCCATCCTTTCCATATTCTTCGCCCTGGCCGCGGCCCTGCCGCTGGGCGCCGCCGAGGGCCCCGTCTACCTGCTGACCGAGCGCGACCCTTCGTTCCTGGCCAGGAACGAAGTATACCTTTCGGTCGCCTACGACAAGGGCAGGACCAGGCTGGTGCGTCCCGTTCTTCCCTACGGGGACCTGCCCCCGGAACTCCGCGCCGCGCTGAAGCCGGTCTCCATGGGGGATGTTCGCAACGCCCCGGCCGGGTCTTTCGCGAAAGTCGAGGAGGACCATTTCGTCAGGGAACTGGTCTCCCGGGTCAACCCGCGCAATATCTCCGCCTGGGCCGAGCGCCTGACCATGACCGGAAAGCGCAGCGCCGGGGCGCTGGACCTGGGACCGGCTTCAGGCAACCGCCTGGCCGCCGACATGATAGCGGCCGAACTGGGCAGGCTGGGCTACGCCGCGGAGCAGCATTGCTACCGCAAACGCAGGCAGGACGACGAATGCAATGTCGTCGGCCGGCGCGAGGGGGAGAAATACATTCTCGTAGCGGCGCATTTCGACACGGTGGGCCATGAGAACGCGGGAGCCGACGACAACGCCTCGGGGACGGCGGCCCTGCTGGAGATGGCGCGGGTCCTGGCCGGTTACAGGTCGGACCTCGGCCTGATATTCCTGGCCGCCAATGGGGAAGAGATAGGGATAGCGGGGTCTTACGCCTATGCCCGGAAACTGAAAGCTTCCGGAGAGATATCGAAGATAGCCTGGGCCATAAACATGGACATGGTCGCCTACAACAAGGACGGCGTCATCGAGCTGGAGACCAACAGGGAATTCGCGGCTCACGCGGAATGGGTGGCCGCGCTGGCCAGGGTCTATACGCGGATGGAACCGCATGTAGCCATGCCCGCCTGGGGCAGCGACCATGTCCCTTTCCTGGAGGCGGGCATTCCGGCCTATTTGTCCATAGAGCACTGGGACAACCACAATCCCTGCTACCACAGGCCCTGCGATACGATGCAGGGGCTCGACTGGGATTTCGCCGCCGATATAGCCCGCCTCAACCTGGCCGTCATAGCCGGCAAATCCCGCCTCACGCCGAATTGAGAGGAGACGCCCCCGTCACCAGGCAATAAAAAAGAGTTAATGGAAATTTCGTGTT
>DNQL01000259.1 GCA_003500765.1 Elusimicrobiota bacterium
TCCTTGACGCGGCTGACCTCGCCGGCCAGCGGCTGCGCCGCGCGCGGCGTCCCGAAGCGCATCGCCAGCCCCAGCCTGTGCATGGAACCCAGCTCACCGAAAGGCGACATGGAATAGTCCAGGTCGGCGAAAGAGAGCCGGAACCCCACGCCCAGGCGCACCCCGGAGCCGGTCTCCTGGCCGGTGCGGAAGCCCGCCCGGAACGAAAGCAGCTGGTACATGAAATACTCCGCGCCAAACGCCAGCACATAGGCGTCATCGTTTGAGAGGACATGGTCCATAGCCAGCGTCAGCTCATGCGCGCCCCACGGGTGCGAGATCCACGCCGCGCCCAGCGACAGCGACGTCGGCAGCGGAAAGGACTCTGTATCGTACTTAAGCCCCGGCCCCAGGTTGCGCAGCGCGGCCCCCAGCCGGAACTCCTGCGCCGGCACGCCCTTCATCCAGTAACGCGCGGGGCGGATATGATAGACCGCGCCCAGGTCCAGCGCCGGCGCGGAAGCCGAAACGGAATCGAGCGTTTCGCTGATATACTTCAGCCCCGCCCCCACATTGAGCACGGGGCGCTCTATCTCGTCCTTGTAAAGCGTGCGGGCGTAGGCCGCCCCGAAGACCATGCCGGAGGACTCCACATCCCCAGTCTTAAGGCCGGAGGCGTCATAGCCCTGGAAAGGGGCCACCGCCAGCCGGCTGATATTGAACCCCAGCGTGGAACCGTAGCGCAGCGGGTAGGCGACGGAAAGATACTGGTGAGTGACGTCCTGGAAAGAGGCGTTATGGGTAGCCGCCAGTTCCGGAACCTCCACCGAAGCCAGTCCCGCCGGGTTCCACCAGGCCGAATAGGCGTCAGCCGTCACCGCCGTATAAGCCTCCCCCATGCCCACGCCGCGCGGCCCGGGCGCGAAGCGCAGCAGCACGGCCGAGGAAGTTCCTGCCTCCCCGGCGTCGACCGGGACACAAGCGGCAAAGACCGCCAGCAAGGCGGCCGCGACGGGAAACCGGGTCTTCGTGCCATCCATAGGGTATTACCTATAGATAGTCTATAAGGCCCCGGGCCCCCAATCCCGAAGAAATGACGAAAGAGAGTTAAATTAGTGTTACGGAATTCCGTTCCCGGCAGCGGAACCCTTTGCCCGGGACTGATTCCAGCCGCGCCGCCAGGGCCGGCGGCAGCTTGCGACGCAGGTTGAAGATGTGAACGTCCACAAGATTCTCGACCGCGGCGGTCTTCCAGGCATTGGTGATGATATCGCGGCGACTTATAACTTTCGGCGCATTGGAAACCAGAAAATGAAACAGGTCTACCTCGCGGCCCGTCAGGTTATCTATCACCTCGCCGCCGAATCTGACCATGCGGGATTCCGCGCAGATACTCAAATCCCCGCCGGCATCACCGGACGGAGACTCCCCCCTCAGTATGGAAGCGAGCAGCGCGGACAAGTGTTCCGTATTCAGCGTACGCGCGGCGGCCTCCCCCTTCCGCGCGCCGGCGGAGAACGAGTATATCCCCGTAACGACGCTCGCCGGCAACAGCAGTTCCAGCATAACGCGACCGGACCGGCAGCGCCGCAAGGACGCGGATAAGGGGTTGGCAGCGGCGGTCGTGCTCATTTCAGTTCAGCGGCAGGGTTAACATATTTTGGCAACAGCCTGAAAATTAAGGCCGGCGGCGCGTAAATCCCTTCGGGTCGGGTAAACGGGAAGAGGCTCCGCGCCGCCGGTTAATAACTATGATATCCAAACAGCGGCGACTCCACATGAGGCATAGGCCCTATCTTCATGTACCGCTATGCTTATGAGCGTTTCGTCGTCAAATGCCGGGAATTGGGGACAGGCCGCTCTCTATTAGCGTAGAATGACTATATGGTTAAATCAAGTTCGGGGTGCATCGGAGGTTTTATGCCCACTTTATTTTCTGAAACGCTGGTGAAATTCCGCAAGGACGCAGGCTTCAAAACGGCGTACCGCTTTTACCACGACAATGGCGGCCGGCTGTTCTTCAAGTTTTCCTACAGGATGTGCCTGCTTATAGAGCAGGGAAAGCGCATGCCCACCTTCAAAAGCCTGGGGCTTTATGTCTACGCGCTGAGACTGGGGATGTTGAACGCTTCAGCCGCGGAATTGACCATGGCCTGGCTCAGGACGGCGCACGGGGCCGAAGAAGTGCAGCAGCTTCTGGTCCCTTACCTGAAACTCCCGCAAGCGCAGTCCGTGTCATCGCCTTACCACAAGGCGATAAAGAAGGAGATGCTCAAAAGGACTTTTCACATGAGTCCCCGGCAAACGGCGGTCATACACGACAGCGCCGCCAACTATCTTTGCTGGACGGCTTTGTCCAGTGATACCGGCGAGTGGACCCCGGAAAAGCTGGCGCCGCTGCTAAAATTGCCCGTGGCTGCCGTAAAAACCGCCATGCAGGCACTGGCGGCGGCCAGGCTGCTTAAGGTCAAAAAGGGGGTCTACAAATGCCCTATGTCCAGGGAACACATAGAAACCCCGCATGTCGTGGTTAACAGCCTGAAAGAAAAGATCTGGCTGCGCATGGATGAAATGATAAACTCCGGAAGGCCGATATTCCGGCGGCACGGCGTAATGCGGGCCTCCAGCTCGGAACTGCGTAATCTCTTCCCCCTGCTGACGCTCAATGTCGCCACCATGGACACTTACGCCGTTACGGAAAAGCAGAAGGACTCGGCCCTCTTCAGCATCGAGACGAAAGTGGTGAAGATCCGCGATTTTTAAGGAATATTTCCCGTTCCGCAAGACCTGCCGGGGCCTTCGCAGTTCATGAGCCCTCCTTCCCGGCTGAAACCGAGGTCTCCGAGCCGGCCGCGATATCGCCTGTAATGTCAGGCATCGGAGGTATCGCGAACATACTGGCCATCAGGCCCACTACGCCGGCTATAGCCGACAACCACATATGGGTTATAGGCCCGGGGCGCCCAGCCGCGCCTCGGTGCGATATTTGAAAAGACCCGGCCTCGAGGCCGGGTCCGGGGCTTTATTTTTTCCCCTTGCCCTTGCTGGCACCGCTGGAACCGCCGGAGCCTCCGCCGGACTGGTGCTGGGACTGGGTCTTAACCTGGTTATGGGACTGAGTCTGTATTCTGGTCTGGGCCTGGGTCTGCTGCTGGGAGTCCTGTAAGGCCTGCCTCATGTTCTGGAACTGCTCCTGGGACATGGTGCCGCCGTTCTTCATGGTCTTCTCAGCCTCCTGCAGCATTTTGCGCGCCTGCTCCCTCTCGCCGGGGGGCAGGTCGCCCAGCATGGACTGGATCTGGGCCATCTGCTGTTGCTGCTGCTGTTTCATCGCCTGGGACTGACCTTTATCCCCGCTGTCTTTGCCCTGGCCCGGTAGCCCCGAGCCGTCCTGTCCGATCTTCTTCTCCTGGTTCATGGAGCCCTGCCCGCCCTTGCCGGACTTCCCCTGTTCCCGGGAGGATTTCTTGACGGCCGATCTTTCCCCGCCCTGCCCCTTCTCGCCGGCCATTTCCTGATTCCTGGCGTGCTCGCGGTTCATCTCTTTGTTCTGCTCGCGGTTGTGCTCCCCGGCCTGCTGCTGCTCCCGGGCGTTATCCCTGCCTTTTTGCCCGTGTTCGCCGGCGGCCTGATCGGCGCGGTCCAGCCCGGTAGCCCCGGTCCTACCCTTACCCTTGTCTCCACTCTTCTTCTGCTGCTTTTTTTTCAGCGCTTTCTTCTTGTCGTATTCCACTAGGGCTTTTTCTATCTGTTCGTCGGACTTCCCTTGCTCCTGAAGCATAGCCCGGTACTCTGCGCGGTCCATGTTCATGTACTGTTCCTGCACCTGCTCTCCCCGGCCTTCCTGGGCACAGACGTCCACCGCGCCTGCGGCGGCCAGGAAGAACGCTAAAAATATATTACGAACGATCATATTGCCTCCCGTGCGAACGTTAAAAATACCGTGATGTAGTATACCAGCCGGAATCCTACAGTCAAATTAATTTATTCTAAAGTTACGGAAACATGTATTGAAGGTGGCACTCCCCCCGTCGCTACCCCGTTCAGACCCGAGCCGTCGCCGTAGAGTTTGCCCGCATAGACATTGCCATTCACGTAGACATGTGCGGAAGACTGTATCCCCCCGTACTGCGCGGCGGCCAGTATGCCGGCCACCGGCCGGCTCTTCAGCAGGACGGCCTTATAAATCTCCCTCAAGGGGTAGTCGTCGTCTACTATAATTTCTTTTCATAAATTTCACGGTTGCCTTATACCCCGCCTTCCCCGGAATCCCCCCTGTGTGGAATTAAGTTGTGTGTCACTATATTTGCAGGGCCTTGGCTATGTTTTCCAGCAGCTCTTCGCGCGGGGCGGGCTTATGCATGAGGGCCTTCACCTGCGGGAACTTTTCAAAGGCGCTAACAGCGGATCCCAGCCCGGTAACGACTATGATGGGCAGGGCCGCCGTGGCGGGATTCGCGGTTATGCGCCGGGCCAGGGTAAGCCCGTCCACCCCCGGGAGCATGGCGTCTAGCAGCAGCAGGTCCGGGCCGAACCCGGCGATGGTCGTTTCAACATCCCCGCCCTTATCGCAACAGGCGGTCTCGTAGCCGGCCTCGGCTAGTATATCGCTGAAGAAATCCCTCACTTCCTGGTCGTCGTCGGCTATCAGTATCTTTTTTTTCATAGTGTTCCCCTGAAAGCCTAAAAACCGGAACGTCCGCCGCCGGCGAGCACGTCCAGCACCTCGGCCGATATCTTACTAACGCTCTCTTTTTTGTTCAGCATCCTCATTACCTGGGGATAGCGCGACAGGCTGGCCCTGCTTATCCGGGTAAAATGCGTAGCCGTAACCACTATCACCGGTATATGACGCAGGGCCGGGTTGCGGGTCATCTCATCGAGCATCCGCATCCCATCAAAGTCCGGCATGGAGATGTCCGTGACTACCGCGTCCACCCCGCCCTCCAGGAAATAGGCTATACCCTGCAGCCCCGTATGGCCCACCAACACCTGGCAATGCTCCTCCATCGCGGCGGCTATGAGCTCCGCAAAGATCTCGTTGTCGTCTAGCACCACTATCTTTTTACGCCCTTCCCGTTTC
>DNQL01000061.1 GCA_003500765.1 Elusimicrobiota bacterium
GGCAATCCGGGCAGGACCCCGCGTGGGCGCGCGCGGCGGCCTCTTCGGCCGGCGGCAGCTCGCCGTAATGCATCAAAAGAGTTTTTCCTTCTTTTTCGCAGCTCATATTTCCCCCGCCAGCTTATCCCTCAATTTGGCGGCCGCCCTGGAGGCGCGGGCCAGCACGGTCCCTATCGGCACGCCGAGGGCGTCGGCTATCTCCCGGAAAGACATACCCGAATAGTGCCGGAGCAAAAACACTTCCCTCTGCTCGGGCGAAAGCTCCGCCAGGGCGCCGTCTATGGCCCGGCGGGATTCCGAAGCCTCGTAGGACGCCTCGGGGCCCGGCTCCGCGGAACCCATCGTCTCCGAAAGGGGCCGGCCGTCCTCCGGCGCGGCGTCCAGGGATACGCTGTCCGGCCGGCGCCGCCTCAGCGCGTCCATCGCGGTATTGTGGGCGACGGAGAAGAGCCAGGCGGAGAATTTGCTCTCCTCCCTGTAGGCGCCGACATTGCGCGCGACCTTTATCCAAGTGTCCTGGAACATATCTTCGGCTCCCGCGTCGTTCCCCGCCAGCCGGCGCAGGTAGGCGTAAAGCCTGTCCCTGTGCCGCTCTATCAGCTCCCCCAGCGCGGCCTCGTCGCCGCCCCTGAAGGCCCGTACCAGTTCAGCGTCTTCCAGCATCGGGCCTCCTCTCATCATGATAACGCGCGGGGGTCATGTTTTATTGCGTGGAGGGGAGGGCCTCTTTTTGCGGCTCCCCCCTAATTTCATAAGATATTATAGGATTTAGATGGCGATAAATATTGCGGCGATAGCCCTTACACTTCTCCTGGCGGCCCGGCCGGCCTCCGCTTCGGCCGACGCCTACCGTCTCTACCTCGACGGCCGGCTGACCGACGCCGCCAGGGCCTACCAGGACGCCTTCCTCTCCGACCCCTCCTCCGTCAAGCCGCTCCTGGACGCGGCCATGGTCTTCAAGCAGCTGGGCAAGGGCCTGCGGGCCGCCGAAATGCTGGAGAAGGCCGCCCTCAAGGAACCCGGCGACCCCGACATACTCTGCGAGACCGGCTGGATGTATTTCCACGAAGCCTCCTACGAAAAGGCGGACTCTTTTTTCGAGAAGGCGCTCGCGGCAAAGCGCGATCACGCGCGCGCGGTGCTGGGCAGGGCCAGCGTGCTGGCGCACCTGGGCGACAGGGCGGGGACCATGCGCCTGCTGGCCCGCTACAAGGAGCTGCGGCCCGACTTCTCCGGCGTCGACTACATCATCGCCTGGAACTACGTCAATTTCCGCATGTACGGCGAAGCGGAGGAGAAACTCGTCGAGGTGCTGCGGCAGGACCCGTCCTTCGTGGAAGCCAGGCTGCCTCTGGCCGGCATCTACGCCCGGCAGAAGAAGTTCGACGAGGCGTGGAACCAGTACTACCGGGTGCTGGACTGGGCGCCGGGACACCCCATAGCCGCGGAGAACATAAAGTTCCTGGAGGGGAAACTCACGAAGCAGCCCGAGGATATACGCCCTCCCTTCCGGATAACCAGCCCGACGCGGGTGGGATACGTGGACGCGGTGCAGGCGCTGGAAAAATCCGTCAGGCTGAAAGTGGGCGTCGGAACGGACAATACCGGCAAGCAGGCCCGGAACAACATACTCAAACTGCGCTCCTTCGAAGGCTTCACGATAAAGGGCCGGACCAGCGGCAAGCTTTACGCCACGGTGCCGGCCGGCGAGTCCTGGACCGCCGTCTTCGAGCAGGACCGCGTGGTGGTTAAGAACGCCGCGGACACTGTCTACGGCCGCTTCCAGGGCCCCATAATGCTGGAATCCACCGACCCCAGGACAGGGTCGGTCATAATCGAGGCGGTCCGCTCGTCGAAAAACCCTTATTTCCGCTATTCCGACAGGCAGTACCGGGGGGCGCTGGAACTCTATCCGATGCCGGGCCGCGGCATAGGCGTGCGCAACCATATCGACATGGAGCTTTACCTGCTGGGCGTCGTGCCGGCCGAGGTCTCCTCGCAGTGGCCGTACGAATCGCTCAAGGCCCAGGCCGTTATAGCGCGCACCCAGGCGGTACTGCGCTCGCGCAGCGGCCCCCATAAAGCGGACGGGTATCACATCTGCGACAGCCAGCACTGCCAGGTCTACCGCGGCGTGGGCCACGAGGCCAACTCCACCAACAAGGCGGTGCTCGAGACGGAATCGGAGATACTCACCTACAAGGGGAAACCGGCCTGGACTTTCTACCACTCCAACTGCGGCGGCCACACGCAATCCTCCGGCGAGGTCACGGGCTGGGGGAAGCTGGACTACCTGAAGGGCCGACCCGACCTGCCGGAGGAGGGCGCGCCGGCCCCCCGCGGCCCGTGGGACTTCCATCTCTGGATGACCGGCGAGCCGCCCGCGAATTGCAATTACCCGGAAGCGGTGCGCTCTTCGGAATACCGCTGGCTGAGGATACTCAAGCACAAGGACATAGAATTCAGGGTCAACAAAAGCTACGGCGTCGGCTCGCTCAAGGAAATAATCCCGCTGCGCCGCGCCGCCTCGGGCAACGTCAACTCCATCCGGTTCGTGGGCTCGAAGAAGACCGTGGACGTGGACCGCGAGCACCTGATACGCAATATCCTCGGCTTCGGCTCGCTCAAGAGCACGCTCTTCTCCCTGGAGACCAACAGGTTCCCCGACGGGAGGGTGCGCAACTACTGGATCTACGGCGGGGGCTGGGGGCACGGCATCGGACTGTGCCAGTCCGGGGCGGCCGGCATGGCGGGCAGGCACGGGAAACTTTACAGGGAAATACTGGACTTCTACTTCCCCGGCACCTCGATAAGCCGGCTCAAATACGTAAAGAAAAAGAATTAAAAAAGGCCGCCGGGAGGCGGCCCTTTTTTATCCCGCCCGCGCTCAGGCGGGCAGGTTAAGCCCGGCGACCAGCTTCTTCAGCTCGCCGAGGTCGGGCTTTATCAGGTGCGGCTTGCCGACCGACCTCATGGCCGCGCCGATATCCTTGAGGCCGCTGCCGGTCGCCAGCACCACGACGCTCTCGTTCTCCTTGATCATCCCCTGGGCGGCGGCTTTTTTAAGCCCCGCCCACCCGGCGGCGCCGGCGGGCTCGGCGAAGACGTTGGAGCCGCGGGCCAGCTCCGGGATGGCCGCGATTATCTCGTCGTCGGTGACCGACACGGCGAAGCCGCCGGAGTCCTTTATGGCGCTGACGGCGGCGAGGCCGTCTCTCGGCACGCAGACCGAGATGCTGTCGGCCAGGGTCTTGCCGCTCACCGCCTGTATCTCCGCGCCGGATTCGCAGGCGCGCTTGATGGCGTCGCTGCCCTCGGCCTGCACGGCCACCAGCTGCGGCAGCTTCTCGATGATGTCGAGGTTCTGGAACTCGACGAAGCCCTTCCAGATGCCGCTGATGATATTGCCGTCGCCGACGGGGACGACCACCTTGTCCGGGACTTCCCACTTCATCTGTTCGCAGATCTCGAAAGCGCAGGTCTTCTTGCCCTCGCGCGTGAAAGGGTTGTAGCCCGTGCTGCGGTTGTACCAGCCGTACTCGCGGCTGGCCTTGAGGCAAAGGTCGAAGGCGTCGTCGTAGTTGCCCTTGACCAGTATGACCGTGGCGCCGAATACCAGCACCTGGGCTATCTTGGCCGGCGGCGCGCTCTCGGGCATGAAGATGACGGTGCTTATGTCCAGGCTGCCCGTCAGGCAGGCCAGGGAGGAGGCGGCGTTGCCGGTGGAGGCCGTCGTAATGACCTTTTCCTTCTGGTCCATCGCGCGTGCCACCACCACGGCGTTGGCCCGGTCCTTGAACGAAGCGGAAGGATTGCGGCCCTCGTCCTTGACGTAGAGATTGGGGACGTTTATCGTCTGGCCCAGTTTCTCCGCCCTGTAGAGGGGCGTCCAGCCTATCTGAACCGGCGGGATATGCCTGAGGTTGGGCAGCGGCAGCAGCTCGGCGTAGCGCCAGATGCTGCGGTCCCAGTTCTCCTGCAGCACCTCGTAGTTGAGGCGCTTCTTGATGAGGTTGTAGTCGTATAGCACCTGCAGGTTGCCCCCGCAGGCGACGCAGTTGTACCTGGTCTCCGAAAGTTTATGGTCCTTGCCGCAGCGTATGCACTGCAGGGTCTTTATCTTTTTCATAAGAAATCGGGGAAGCGGCGGACCGGTCCTCCTTATGACCGTTCCCCGCGCGGCGCCGGCAAGTTTCAGCCCGGCAGTATCGTGGTGCCGGCTTCGCCTTTGAGCGTGGCCTCGAACAGTTCGGTCTTGGAGATATAGGCCACCGAACCGCCGTTCTTGATGAACTCAATCACGGCCTTGATCTTGGGGCCCATCGAACCGGCCGGGAAAGGCGGCGGGACCTGGTTGTAGATGGCCTCCAGTTCCGAGGCTTTTATCACGCGCAGGGCCTTCTCGTCGGGCTTCTGGTAATTGAGCTTGGCGCCGTCCTCGCCGGTGAAGATGGTCAGGCTGACCTCGACCTCTTCGCCGCGGGCCTTCGCGCGCTTCATCAGCATGCAGCCCAGCAGGGCGCTGGCCAGGTCCTTGTCTATGACGGCCTCCACGCCGGTGTACATCTTGAGCGGCTTGCCGCCCTTGTGCGGCCTGGAGAACTTCACGCCGTAATTGGTGGTGTAGACCTCTTTGCCGTCCTGTATCTCGACCGGCACCTCGCGCACCGGGATGCCGCCTCCGCCGACCGTTATCGGGACTATGCCCTTGTCCAGCAGGGCCTCGATGGCGTCTATCTCCACTATGTCGACGGGAGCCGGGGAGGGGACGACCCGGCGCCAGATCTCGTTGCCCTTGTCGTCCTTCTTGTACATCTTCATGACCCAGCCTTCGGCCTGGCGCTGTTTCGCCTCTTCGGCGGAATAGGACTGGCCGACGTACTTGGAGGGGTTCTTGAAATCCGGGTCGTCCTTGTTGACCACGACCTGCGTCACTACGCCGGCCAGGAGATTGTCGATGCCGCGTATATTGAGCTCGTTGTTGAGCTGGGCCATCATGAACGACATGGCTCCCTGCGTGTCGGCCACGCAGACGTCCAGCGGCAGCGGGAACATCGCCGGGCGGCACATCTCGGCGCGCATGAGGATATTGCCCACCTGCGGGCCGTTGCCGTGGGTTATGACGTAGCGGTCTTCGGGGTGCTTCTCGAAGATGTCGGCCACCAGTTTGCCGGTCTCCGCCGTGCGCTGCCACTGCATGGCTATATCGGGATTTATGGTCCGGCCGTCCTTGTCCTTCATGCCGACCGGGGCGACCTCGTTGCCGCCAAAAGCGAATATCCTTATCTTTTTCATCTGGCCTTCTCCTTGATGTCCTTTAAAGCGGCCGACAGGCCCGTCCTGACGGCAAGCGTAAATTTTGGTAAATACTCCCCCCCTTTATCAAGTTCCCGCAGGAGGGAGAGGCTCACCTCCAGCTGGACGCCGCCGGCGGCCGCGCGGTTGGTTATGTTCTTAGGCGCCCGGCCCGGCAGGCGCCGGCAGGGGAACTGCGTCCTGAAACCCGCTTTTTCCAGCGCCTCCGACACCAGCCGGCCGGCCTCCGCGTTGGCGCCGCCCACACATACCCATTTGCCCTTCTCCGCCTGCCCGTGCAGCGAAACGGCGAGGCTGGAGCGGCCGGCCAGGTCCAGGGCCCGGGGATCGTCGAAATTGGCCGAGGTCAGGTGCAGCCGGCCGCTGCCCCGCCCCAGCCAGGCGTTGAAGATATAGAGGTTCCAGTCGGCGCCGGCCACACGGCGGGCCAGCCGCGAGGTGCCGCGCTCCAGGTCCCCGCCGTGCGGGGCGAGCACGGTGATCTCCGAGCCGCGGTCGTAGACCTCCACGGAATAGTCCCGCCCCTCCGTCAGAGGGGAGGTCAGGGCGGCGAAATCCGCGCTGGCGTCCGGCCCAAGCCGGTATGGCGCGGGGGAGCAGCCGTAAAGGGAAAGGGCCAGGAGGGCCGCGGGAATAAAGTGGCGCATATCTTGACAATAAAACGATACAATATATTTAATCCATTAGGCACCCGGGCTGCCGGGCGCCGACGATGATTTCCGTTGAGAGCCACAAAAGAGGAGAAAAAAAATGCCCAGCGCCACCGAGACCCATAAATTCGACCTGGAGAAAGCCGTAACCGAGCTCAAAAAACTCGGAGCCGACCTCTACCACAAGGACTTCCTGCTCACCTGGCAGAAGAACGACGCCGAGATCCACTCGGTGCTCAGGATAGCCGAGATACTAAAAGAGATGCACGCGCGCAATATCAGCGCGCGGATGTTCGAGACGGGCCTGGCCGTCTCCAACTTCCGCGACAATTCCACCCGCACCCGCTTCTCCTTCGCCAGCGCCTGCAACCTGCTGGGCCTGGCCGTGCAGGACCTCGACGAGGGCAAGTCGCAGATAGCCCACGGCGAGACCGTGCGCGAGACCGCCAACATGATCTCCTTCCTGACCGAGGTGGTCGGCATACGCGACGACATGTTCATCGGCAAGGGCCACACCTACATGAAGGAAGTAGCCGAGGCCCTCGACGACGGCCACCGGCAGGGCGTGCTCAACCAGCGCCCGGCCGTGGTCAACCTGCAGTGCGACCTCGACCACCCGACGCAGAGCATGTCCGACCTGCTGTTCATAAAGAACCATTTCGGCGGCTTCGACAAGCTCAAGGGCAAGAAGATCGCCATGACATGGGCATATTCCCCTTCATACGGCAAGCCTCTCTCGGTGCCACAGGGGGTGATCGGCCTCGCGAGTCGTTTCGGCATGGAAATCGCCCTCGCCTACCCCGAGGGCTATGACCTCATCCCCGAAGTCGTCCAGCTTTCGAGAGACCAGGCGGAAGCCTCGGGCGGCATGCTCACCGTGGGCAACTCGATGGATTCGGCCTTCGCCGGCGCCGACATCGTCTACCCCAAGAGCTGGGCTCCCTACGACGTGATGCAGAAGCGCGTCCCCCTCCTCCACGCGGGCGATCAGACGGGACTGAAGGAACTCGAGAAGAGCTGTCTTGCGAACAACGCGAAGTTCAAGGACTGGGAGTGCACGGAAGAGAAGATGAAGCTGACGAAGGACGGCAAGGCGCTCTATATGCACTGCCTGCCCGCCGACATCACCGACGTATCCTGCAAGGCGGGCGAAGTAGCCGCCTCCGTTTTCGACCGCTACCGCGACGATACGTACAGGGAAGCCAGCTACAAGCCCTACATCATCGCGGCGATGATCCTCCTCGGCAAATTCAAGGATCCGGCGGCTTTGCTCAAGACGGCCATGGAACGCGGCACTTCACGATCGCTGGGGCTCTGAAGGCATCCAGCCAGGCTTTCGAGGAGTATCATGCGCCATTCGACAGACAGCCGTCGTTCCTGCTTTTCTCCGACGGCCCTGATCGCCGCCATCCTCGCCGCAGGCCTCCTTCTGCCGGCCTGTTCCATCCTTCCCTCGAAAAAGTCCGTTCAGACTGCCGCCGTCGTGAGGCCGCCGGAACCCGCGGTGAAACCGCCGCCCGCGCAGCCCGACCTTTCCCTCTACCGGAACGGCCAGATCGATCCCCGAGTCCGCGCCCTGAGCGAGAAGCTGCAAGCGGCTGCCTTCAGGAACCCGGCGACTGGGCTCAAAGATCTCACCGCGGCTCTCGTCGGCCAGGAAAAAGATTCCTTCATGAAGATCAAGCTCATCCACGACTGGATCTGCGTCAACATTTCCTACGATGTCGCCATGCTGAAAAACCAGTTCGCCGCGGACCAGGATATCGAGCATGTGATGAATTCCAGGAAAGCGGTGTGCAGCGGCTATTCGCGGGTTTTCCAGGCTATGGCGGAATTCGCCGGCATCCCCTGCGTAATCGTCAGCGGCTACACGAAAAACCAAGCAGGTTCCCGCGGCCTGACGGCGGGCAACTCGCACGCGTGGAACATTGTCCAGATAAACGGCGGCCGGTATATCGTCGACACCACCTTCGACGCGGGACACGTGAAGGACTGGATCTTCGTCAGGCGCTATTCCACCGACAACCTCTTC
>DNQL01000010.1 GCA_003500765.1 Elusimicrobiota bacterium
GTGCTCTCCGGCGGCGCCAAAGGTCCGCATAAGATACAGGGCATAGGCGCGGGCTTCGTGCCCGGCGTCCTGAAAAAAGAACTTATAGACGAAATAATCCGGGTCAAGGACGACGACGCGGCCGATATGACCCGCCGCCTGCTGCGCGAGGAGGGCGTCTTCGCCGGCATCTCCTCCGGCGCCGCCGCCTGGGCCGCCGCGCGACTCCTCACCGCCCCGGAGGCGGAGGGAAAAACCGCCGTCATTGTTTTCCCCGATACCGGCGAGCGCTACATGAGCACGGGAGTGTTCGGCTCATGAAGCTGGCCACGCTCTGCTATGTCCGGCGCGGCGGCCGCACGCTTATGCTGCACCGCGTCAAGAAGAAGGACGATGTCCACGAGGGCAAGTGGAACGGCCTGGGCGGCAAGCTGGAGCCCGGCGAGAGCCCCGAGGACTGCGTCGTCCGGGAGATACGCGAGGAGGCGGGGCTCAGGATAAAGAGCCCCGTGCTCAAGGGCGTCCTGACCTTCCCCGATTTCGCCAAAGGCGAGGACTGGTATGTCTTCGTCTTCACCGCTTCCTCTTTCACCGGCAGGCTGATCGATTCGCCGGAGGGGGAACTGCGCTGGATACCCGACCGGGACCTCCTTAAGCTCAATCTCTGGGAGGGCGACCGGGTCTTCCTGCCTCTCCTGCGCCGCCGCGGCCATTTTTCCGGCAAGTTCCATTACCGCTCCGGACGCCTGGTCAAATACAAGGTGGAGAAGTACTGATCATGGAAAAGACGGTCAAAGCGCTGGGATTGATGAGCGGGACTTCGGCGGACGGATTGTCCGTCGCGTACTGCGAGATAAAAGGCCGTTCTCTGAAGGTCGGTAAATTCGCCAATTACGCCTACCCCGCCGCGCTTCAGGCCCGGATAATAGCGGCCAGGGATATGCGGGCGCCGGAACTTTCCGCGCTCAACTTCGAGCTGGGCCGCCTCTGGGCCGGCATGGTCATGAGGTTCTGCCGCGCCAAAAATGTCTCGCTTAAGTCGGTGGGCGTGATAGGCTCGCACGGCCAGACGGTCTGGCACGCTCCCGGCCGGAAAGGCCACACCCTTCAGATCGGCGACCCCGCTTTCCTGGCCGAGGCGACGGGCGTCACGGTGGTCTCTGATTTCCGCCCGGCCGACATGGCCGCCGGCGGCGAGGGCGCCCCCCTGGTCCCTTTCATGGACGAGTACCTCTACGGCGGCGGCGCGCCCGTAGCGCTGCAGAACATAGGCGGCGTCGGCAATATCTCTTTCGTAGGGAAGGGCGTCAGGACTTTCGGTTTCGATACGGGGCCCGGCAATTCCCTCATGGACACCGCCGTCTGCGAACTTTCCGCCGGCCGCCTCTCCTGCGACAGGGGGGGACGCTGGGCCGCGGCGGGCGAACCGGACATGAACAAAATAAACGCCCTGCTGCGGGCCCCCTTCTTCCTCCGCCGGCCGCCCAAGTCGCTGGACCGCAGCCAGTACACCCTCGATTTCATAAAAAAGAACTTCGGCGCGATGTTCAGCCGCCGCCGGTCGCGGGACCTGCTGGCCACGCTCAACGCTTTCACGGCCGCGTCCATAGCCCTGGCTTTCCGGAAATACGCCCCGCGCGGAGCGCGCGAGCTCATAGTCGCCGGCGGCGGAGCGCTGAACCCGGCGCTTATGGACAATATCGCGGCGCTGCTGCTGCCCCTGGGAGTCCGTGCGCGCTCCTGCGCGGAACTGGGCCTGCACCCGCTCGCCAAGGAGCCGGCCTGCTTCGCGCTGCTGGCCGCCCTCGCGATGGAAGGCCGTATCAATCACTGCCCTTCGGCCACCGGCGCGCGCTCGCCCAGGGTCCTGGGCCGCGTATCCGCGCCTTATCTCCGGCGCCATATTTAGTAAAATTTCACGATGCCGCAAAAGAGACAGGATCCCCTGCCCGGCAACCTGACCGCCGTACTCAAGTCGGTTTCCCGCACCATATATTTCAGTTTCAAGGTGCTGCCTCCCGCCGTCAGGCTGCCCATGGCCCTCGGCTACCTTGTATGCCGGGCCATGGACACCGCCGTGGATTCTTCCTCCGCCGGACGGACGGAAAAAAAGCGCTTTCTCGACCTCGTTTCCTCCATAGGCCCGGGCTTCGACCCGGCCGCAGGCGCCGCGGCCGCCGCGGCTTTCCTGCCCGGCGTGAAACATAAGGGAGAAAGGGAACTCCTGGGCTCCATGGGCTCCGTTTTCCAAGAGGCTCTGCGCCTGGACGGGCCGGACCTGGCCGATCTCCGCGCCGCCGTGGCGGGCGTGGCGGCCGGCATGGAGACAGACCTGTCCTCCTTCGAGGGCGGCACGCCGGGGAATCCCCGGGCCCTGCCCGACGACGATTCCCTGCTGCGATACTGCGACCTTATCGGCGGCAAGCCCGGCCTTTTCTGGGCCGGGCTCTATCTGCGCAGGCTGCGCCTCTCCTTCCCCGAGGCTTCGGGCCTGCCCTCCGCGATCGACGGCGGGATGATAGGCTCGGCCCTGCAGGTCACCAATATCCTCAAGGACGCGGCCGCCGACCTGGCCATGGGCCGATGCTATTTCCCGTCCGCCGATCTCTCGGCCCACGGCCTGACGCCGGCGGACCTGCGCGACCCGGCTTCGATGCGGAAGTTAAGGCCTGTAGTCTCCAAATGGATCGCCTGGGCGGTGGACCAGCTGGACATCTGCGAGACCTTCGTGGCTTCCGTCCCTAAATCCGAGCTGGGCATGCGCGCGGCCGTGATCTGGCCGGTTTACTGGGCCATGGACACGCTGCTGGAGGTGGCCAAAGCCAATATTCTCGATCCCAGGGCCAGGCCCAGGATAAGCAAGAAGCGCGTCTATAGCACCATAGCCGCCACGCCGCCGCTGCTGCTGAGCAACACCGCCTTCACGCGCGGCTACAGGTTCAGGCGCGAGACCCTGATCGTGGCGATATCCGGAACGGAGGCCCCCATATGAAAAGACTGCTTGCGTCCCTGCTTATACTGACCCTTGCCGCCTGCGGCGGACGGCAGCTCACCGGCGCCGAAGCCGAGGAACAGCGCCGGGGAGAACTGGAATTGCAGTCCGTCATGGATATGGTCACCACGCGGCAGGTCAAGCCTATAGAGTTCGAGTTTAATTCCGACGTCCTGCTGCCCAGTTCCCGGGACCTGCTCGACCGGGTCGCGGAGGTTCTCAGGGGCCGCCCGCGCCTCAAGCTGATAGTGGAGGGGCATACCGACGACGTGGGCGACGACGAATACAATATGGAACTCTCCCGCTACCGGGCCGACGCGGTGAAGGCCTACCTTGTCAGCAGGGGTATCCATCCCGAGACCGTGCTGTCGCGCGGCTACGGCGAGACCCGGCCGGTCAGCCCGGGGAAGACCGAAAAAGACCGGGCCCTGAACCGGCGCGTGGAGTTCAGGATAACCACCCGCGAGTGGGGCACCGTGTTCTGAAACTCCCTCCGCCGTAAAAAGAAAAACCCCGCCTGCAGGCGGGGTTTTTTTTATCTTTCAGTTCAGGCGGACTTCTATTTTTTCTTCTTCAGCAACTTGCGCCTGGCTTCCATTTTGATGTTGTGCTTGTACTTGTAGGCGAACTTGCCTTCCCTGCCGGAGGAGGGCAGCGGTTCCTGCCACTCGAACTCCCATCCCTCCACCGATACGATGTCGCCTTCTATGGCGCCGGCTTTTTTGAGAGCCTTGTCCAGTCCTATCCCTTTGAAGATGCGTCGCAGGCGCTCCAGCGAATCCGGCTGTCCGAAATTGGTCATGGCCAGCAGGGTCTTGAGGCGCGGACCGCGCACGTTCCAGCGATGGTTGCCGGAGTTCTCCACCCTGAAGCCCTTGTCCATCTTCAGCTCCAGCACCGGCCCCTTCTCCTCGGGCTTGTAGAGCTCGGGCACCGGCAGGGAGGGGAGCAGTTCTATTACGCGGTCGAGCAGCTTGGAGACGCCCTCGCCGGTCACGCCGGAGATAAGGAAGACCTCGTCCTTTTTGTACTTCTTCTTTATGGCGGCGTAAGCCTTGGCGGCCTCGGGCAGGTCGGCCTTGGTCACTACCAGCAGCCGCTTCCTCGCCCCCAGCTCCGGGTTGAATCCGGAGAGTTCCGAGGCTATGACCTTGACGCTCTTTTCCGGCGTGACGCCGCCGAAGCCCTGCGGGTCCACCAGCTGTATGATGAGGCGCGTGCGCAGTATGTGGCGCAGGAAATCGTCGCCGAGCCCCTTGCCTTCATGGGCGCCCTCTATAAGTCCCGGGATGTCGGCCACCACGAAACCGGCGTACTTGTGAGTGACCACGCCGAGGTTGGGATTGAGCGTGGTGAAAGGGTAGGCCGCTATCTTGGGCCTGGCCGCGCTGACGCGCGAGAGGAAGGTGGATTTACCGGCGTTGGGGAAACCCGCCAGGCCGACGTCGGCCAGCAGGCTCAGTTCCAGGTCCAGCGTGGCTTCCTCGCCCGGCTCGCCCTTCTCCGATATCATCGGGGCGGTGTTGAAATGGGTCTTGAACATGGCGTTGCCGCGCCCGCCGCGCCCGCCCTTGGCGGCCAGGAAAGAATCGCCCTCTTTGCTCAGGTCCGCCACCACGCGGCCTCCGATGAGCACCAGCGTGCCGGCGGGGACGGGTACAACGGTGTCCTCGCCGTTGCGGCCGTAGAGGTTCTTGCCTTTGCCGTTGCCGCCGTCCGCCGCGGCCACGTGGGGGTGGAAAGAGAGCTCGGTTAGGGTGTTGCAGCCGGGGGAGGCGCGCAGTACGATGTCGCCGCCTTCTCCGCCGTTGCCGCCGTTGGGGCCGCCGTAGGGGACGAACTTTTCGCGCCGCATGGAGGCGCAGCCGTCCCCGCCCTTGCCGGCCTTGAGGAATATCCTGACCTGGTCCACGAATCCGCCGCGTTCTCTTTCAGCCATATAGTTTACCGCCGTTCTTTCTTTTCAAAAAAAAACCTCCCAACTGGCGGTCGGGAGGTTTTCGCCCTGGACGCGCTCCTTACTTGGAGGCGGCCGGGTAGACGCTGATCTGCTTCCTGCCCTTGCTGTGCCACTCGAACTTTATGACGCCGGCGGCCTTGGCGAAGAGCGTGTCGTCCGAGCCCTTGCCCACGTTGAGGCCGGGGTGGAACTTGGTGCCGCGCTGGCGAACTATGACCTCGCCGGCCTTGACGAACTGGTCGCCGTAGCGCTTGACGCCCAGCCTTTGGCCGTGACTGTCGCGCCCGTTTGTCGATGAACCCTGTGATTTTGTTCCGGCCATTTCTTTACCTCTTTAGAAGCCGTCCTCAGGACAGCTGTATATCTTTGATCTGGAGCTCGGTGAGCCCCTGACGGTGCCCGGCGCTCTTCTCGTAGGCCTTCTTGGGCCGGCGCTTGAAGACTATCACCCTGGGACCGCGCAGATGGCGAAGCACCTTGGCCGTTACTTTGGCGGAGAGGGGATTAGGACCGGCTTTTTCCTCCGTGCCGGAGGCCGCTGACCACAGGGCCTTGATGCTTATCTCCTCGCCTTCCTTGGCCGAGAGCTTCTCAACCTGTAAAATCTCACCGGGGACTACCCAGTACTGTTTACCGCCTGTCTGTATAATTGCGTACATAGTGGAGATATGATATCAAAAAAAGCGGCAGGATGCAAAGGAGCTTTTTCGGCCCCCTGGCGCGCCGCCGGCCGTGGGCCTCTTGGCCCGCCCCGGGTAGGACATTAGCCACTTCCGGCGACCCCCCGCCGTTGGTATAATTAAAGCACAGGCCCCAGCAGGCAGTCAACATATGGAGAAAAAGATGAAAACAGGTTCCGCCCGCCCCGTCAGGATCTTCGCCGCCGCCCTTCTCGCGACGGCTTTTTCATTGCCCGCCGCCCGCGCGGCCGGCAGCGTGGAGGACCTCAAGCCTGCCGCCGCGCCCGCGAGGGAAACCGTCCGGCAGGGGGTCCCGGCACCGTCCGCCCGCACCGCCTTCGACGAATTCAGCGTGATAGGAGATCCCCTTTACCG
>DNQL01000133.1 GCA_003500765.1 Elusimicrobiota bacterium
GCGCGCCGGAAGGAGAAAGTTTATTTTCCGGCAGTATCTTCATCGGCGCCCCTGCAGGAGGCGCGACTGGCGGATTATTTCGGCGTAGGCGGCGCGGGCGGCCTTGCGGAAGGCGGGCCGCGACAGCCGCGCGACATTTGCCAGCACCCGGGCTTCGCGCCGCGGGTCACGGATCCTTTTCTTGAGCGGCGCCAGTTCCGCCGCCAGGGCGAAACGCCGGTCCAGCAGCCGGGCCATGGCCCGGTCCAGCGCGTCTATCTTTTTCCTGGTCTTATCCAGGCGTCCTTCCATAGACGTAATTCTATTAAATTTATCCCGCGGGGGGGCCAAAAAAAGCCCCCCTCCGGGAGGAGGGGGGCCGGTTTCGGCGAACCCGGGGGGCCGCTTATTCGAATTCCAGGCCGAAGCGGTCCAGTATCGGCGCCGTGTCGCGGGCGGGCGCTTCCTCTATGACCGCCGCCGCGGGGGCCGCGGTATGGCCGCTCTTGATGGTCAGGACCGCCAGGATGTCCTGGTTTATCTTGGTGACGCCTTCGCCGCCGCCGCCGTCGGCCGCTACGCGGTTGGATTCTACGCAGGGCTTTTCTTCGGTGCCGCCGGCGCGGAAGTCCTGGTCGCCGCGCACGAGGATGCCCTCGATCTTATTGGTCTTGGCGTTGAAGACCGCGGAGCCGGAGTTGCCGCCGTAGGTGTCGAGGTTGGCGAGGAAGTAGGTCTTGCCGTCGCCTATGTCGCGCACGCTGGCGTCGTCGGCCACTTTGAGCGGCAGGCCGACGGGATGTCCGATGACGAACAGCGCGTCGCCGTTCTTGAGGGTGCTTTCAGGGTTGACCGGCAGCGCCTTGCGTCCCGTCACTTTCCTGTCGAGGCGGATTATCGCGAAGTCCTGGTCGCTGATCTTGCCCAGCAGTTCGTCGAGGTAGGGGTTGCCGGTGGTGTCGCTGGCCTGCAGGCGCTGGGTCTCAACCTTGGAGCAGGTGTAGACGTCCGCGGCGGGCACTTCGGCGGGGGCTTTGCCGCCGCGGGCCTTGACCGCGAAGCCGAAGACGAACTTGGTCGTAGCGCAGGTATCCTTATTGATGCAGTGGCCGGCCGTCATGACCAGGTCCTCGCCTACCAGCGAGCCGGAGCAGAAGGCCCCGACGGGCTGTTCGCGGAAGGGCTCGGTGGCGCAGAGCGGCGCTCCGGCCTGTTCCTCTATCATGTCGGTGAACTTCTTGGCCTTGAGCTTGAACTTGGACCCGCTGGCCTCCACGTCGTCGGCTTTCCAGAGCGAGACCACCGAGTCGGCCAGGGCCTTCCTGGCGGCGGGGGCTTCGAAGTAATCGAGCCTGTTGTCGTCCCCGTAAATTATCTTATTGCCCGAAATTGCCGCGGAAGGAAAAGCGAGCAGCGCCACGGCGGCGACAAGGGCAGCGTCAATAAGCCTCTTCATAGATTCCTCCAAATGACCGTTTTTTGCCACGCCATATCGTAGCGGAATGGTTGACGAATGTCAACTCCCCATGGTCCCGTGCGGGGTATAGGCCTTTCGGCCTACGCGCGGAGAGCGTCAGCGGCGGATGTGAGTGGTGACCAGGTCGTCTATCTTCTGTATGAGGCGTATGGCGGCCGAGGCCAGGCTGCTGCCGCCGGGCTCGTAGCGGGCTTCTTTGAGGTTCTCCATCTCCTTGCCCAGCTCGACCTGGATGTCCTCGGACTTGCGGATGGAGAGGACCTGCGAGGGGAAGACGCTCAGGTTGCCGCTCATGAGGAAACTGACCACGCAGGCTACCGTGGCGTAAGGGGCGATGGCCGGGCCGAAGAGCTCTACCGCCAGGATGCTGGCCGCGATGGGGGTATTGGCCGCGCCGGCTATAAGGGCGCACATGCCGATGGCGGCGAAAGTGGCGGGGTTGAGCCCCAGGAGCTGCGCGTAGGCGCTGCCGGCGGCGCTGCCGATGAAGAAGATCGGGGTGACTATGCCGCCGCTGCCGCCGAAAGCCAGAGTGACGGCGGTGAACATGCCCTTTACTACGAAGTCGTACCAGTTGGCCGGCGCGCCGGATAGGAAGGATTCTATCGATTCCAGTCCCAGGCCCAGGTAGGCCCGGGAAGTCAGGACGGCCAGGAGCGCCAGTATAACGCCGCCCAGCAGTCCCTTGGCCGGCTCCCAGCCGCCGACCTTTTTCGCCTGCTTTTCCGCGTACTTGAGCATTTCGACCAGCATTATGGCGACCAGTCCGAAGAAGACGCCCGCGAACATCACCTTGACCATGAAGGTCTCGGAGAAGACAGGCACGAAATTTATCGGGTGGTAGAAATAGGCGGTGCCCATGGCCGAGGCCACCTGGTAGGCGGTTATGCCCGCGATGAACGACGGCAGGAGCACCTCGTACATTATAGCGCCGACGAAGAGGACCTCTACGCCGAAGATCGCGCCCGCTATCGGCGTGCCGAAGACGGCGGCGAAACCGGCGCTGATGCCGCAGATGACCAGTTTCCTGCGGTCGCGCTCGTTGAAGCGCAGCAGGCCGCTGATGGCCGAGGTCAGGCCGGCGCCGATCTGCGCGCAGGGCCCTTCTTTGCCGGCGGAGCCGCCGCAGGCCAGCGTGATGATGGTGGCCAGCAGTTTGACCGGCACTACTTTCAGCGGTATCCTGCCCGAGCGCTTGTGCACGGCCTCTATGACTTTCTCCGTGCCGTGGCCCCTGGCGTCGCGCGCGAAATACCAGGTCAGCAGCGAACTGGCGAACAGCGCGGCCGGCAGGAGCAGCCAGTAATAAGGGAAGTTTCCCGCCGCGCCGGTGGCGCCGAGGAGGAGTTTTAGGAATATCGCGGTGGCCGCCCCGACGAGCGCGCCCGCGCCGCTGGCCAGCACCACCCATTTGACCACGCTTATAAAGAGGAGGGTAGATTCGGTGATCCGTGACTTCATCATCCTTCCCTATATTAATAAATAGAGGCCGTCCCGTCCAAAAAAAGCCGCGTCCTATGACGGCGCGGCGGATAAAATTGTAGAATCGGTATATAAATGGCCGCCAATATAGAATTCAAGGATATAGTGAACAGGCTGGAGAGGCTGGAAGCCGCCCTGGCCGATTTCGCCAGGCTGGTCGACCTGGACGCCAAGAAGGAGCAGCTCCTGCAGAAGGAAGCCTTCTCCGCCGCGCCCGGCTTCTGGGACGACGCCAATAAGGCCCAGGCCCACCTCAAGGGCCTCAACGACCTCAAGCACTGGGTGGACGGCGTGGGCGCCGTGGCCCGCGAGCTGGGCGACGCGCGCGCGCATTACGAGCTGGCCAAAGAGATGGAAGACGCCGGCGAGCTGCCGGCCATAATGGACGCCCTCGAGGCCGCCGAGAACAGGCTGGCCGACATGGATTTCGAGCTCAAACTCTCCGGGCCCTACGACAAGAACGACGCCATCCTCAGCATCCACGCGGGCGCGGGAGGCACCGAGGCCTGCGACTGGGCGCAGATGCTGCTGCGCATGTACACGCGCTGGGCGCAGGCGCGCGGCTACGATTTCAAGATAACCGACATGCTGCAGGGCGAAGAGGCCGGCGTGCGCAACGCGACGGCCTTCGTCAGCGGCAAATACGCCTACGGCTTCCTCAAGGGCGAGATGGGCGTGCACCGCCTGGTCCGCATCTCGCCTTTCGACGCCAATAAGCGGCGCCACACCTCGTTCGCCTCCATCGACGTGCTGGCCGATATCGAGGAGGAGGTGGAGATAAAGATAGAGGACAAGGACGTCAAGCTCGACACTTTCCGCTCGGGCGGCGCCGGCGGGCAGAACGTCAACAAGGTGGAGACGGCCGTCCGCCTCACGCACCTCCCGTCGGGCGTAGTGGTGGCCTGCCAGGTGGAGCGCAGCCAGCTCAAGAACCGCGAGCGGGCCATGAAGATGCTCAAGGCCCGGCTCTACGAGATAGAGATGGACAAGAAGCGCGCGGAGCAGGAGAAGCATTACGACGCCAAGGGCGACATCGGCTGGGGTCACCAGATCCGCTCCTACGTTTTCATGCCCTACCAGCTGGTCAAGGACATGCGCACTGATTACGAAACCTCCCAGATCGACGCCGTCATGGACGGCGCGCTCGACCCCTTCATGCGCTCCTTCCTCTCCTGGAAAGCCGACGAGGCCAGGAAGGAAGCGGAGCAGAAATAGTGCTGATAGAGACCCACTGCCATCTCAACGACCGCGCTTTCGCGGATGACCGCGGCGCCGTTATAGGCCGCGCCCTGGCCGCCGGCGTGGAAAAGTTCGTGGAGATAGCCTGCGCCGCGCCCGAATGGGAGCCGGCCCGGTCGCTCTGCGCCGCCTGGCCCGGCAAGTTCGCCTGCGCCTACGGCCTGCATCCCGAATACGTGAAGGACTACCGGCCGGAACAACTGCCGGAGCTTGAGAAATTCCTGGCCGACCCGACGGCCGCCGCGCTCGGCGAGATAGGGCTGGACTACTGGTGGGAGCCGGAGCGGGCGGAAGAGCAGCGCGCGATGCTGGAAGCGCAGCTGCCTCTGTCGGTCAAATACGGCAAGCCGGTCGTTTTCCACGCGCGTAACGGCAAGGAGCCGGGACAGGACGCCTACGCCGCGCTCTTCGCCCGCCTGAAAAGTTCCTGGTCTTATTTCCCGCCGGGGCGCCGGCACCGCGGCGTGCTGCACTGCTTCTCCGGCTCCTACGACGACGCCAGGAGCGCGGTGGGCCTGGGCCTGGCCATAGGCGTCAACGGCAGCTATACCTATCCCCGCAACTCGGACCTGCGCGAGACCGTTAAAAAGATAGGCCTCGGCTCGGTAGTGCTCGAGACCGACTGCCCTTACCTGCCGCCGCAGTCCTCGCGGGGCAAGCGCAACGATCCCTCCTTTATTCCCGAGATAGCCCTGGCCGTCGGCGACGGCCTGGGCATGAGCGCCGCCGCGGTGGCGGAAAAGACCAGCGGGACGGCGGCGGAACTTTTCGGTTTACAGGGGTAAAAATGAGCGACTTTAAAGCGGCTATGCGGGACCGCGTCCTCGTCTTCGACGGGGCGATGGGGACTTACCTGCAGGGCTTCGGCCTGAAGCCGGAAGATTTCGACGGCCACGAGGGGCTCAACGAGATACTCTCGGTCTCCCGCCCGGACATAATAAAGAAGGTCCACGCCGATTACCTGGAAGCGGGCGCGGACATAATCGAGACCAACACCTTCGGCGCCAACGCCGCCGTCCTGGCCGAGTACGGCCTGGAGAACCGCGTCACCGAGCTGAACCTGGCCGCCGCGCGCCTGGCGCGCGAGG
>DNQL01000034.1 GCA_003500765.1 Elusimicrobiota bacterium
CCAACACGAAATTTCCATTAACTCTGATTTTAGGCAGTGGCTAGGGGATTCGGATAATGTCGAAAGTCTAAAGAAAATCAAAGGGATTAAGGATAAAACCGCCAATTACTTTAAAATCCTGGTCGGTATTCAGACGAATGCCATAGACAGGCATTTGTTGAGTTTTCTATCTCAAGCGGGGATTGGTGTTAGCAACTATGAAGAGGCGAGTGATGTTATTAACGCCGCAGCAGACATACTAGGAGTGCCTCGAGCTCATTTTGACCACAGTATCTGGCATTATCAGGCAGGCAAATCTACTAAATCTTGCAAGTCATAGGGTTTATGAAAGGATAGCCGATATGAAAAAGGATTTTCCGCTCAAGAAGGTCTACACGTTGCTGGAGTCGGGGCCGGAGAAGGGGTCAGGTCTTTACTTTTGACCTTAGAGCGGCGAGGAGAAGCAAGAGAGTTTTTTTGTAGGATGTCCGTGTGGGGGATAAGTCAAAATTTAGCCTGGCTTTAATGCCGTAATATGGAAAACGTGGATAACCTTTCCAAAGACAAGAAAAACCCAGGACATTTTGAGCGGGAGAACACGCTCAATCTCGTCTGGGTTTTGGGGCTGCCGCTCATGCTGTTGCCGGTGGCTGTAATCATGCCGAACGTGCTGCGGCATCCTGCCGGATCAGGGTTAATCTCGGTAGTTCTGTGTGTCATAGGCTTTGCGCTGTTTTCCTTGGCTAAGTTCTCTCAGTTCAGGCAGGGACGCTATTTTACTTTCGGTAGTGCCGGAATGTCGCCGCGGGACCGTATCTTGTACCGTTGCGGCTATGCGCTCATGGCGTTTGCCGCGGTAATCGCTTTATGCCTGCTTTTTGCCGCCAAAGTGTAGCCGGGGACGTTGTTTAGTCTTTTAGTTTTCGGCCGCCGGGGAGAACCCCCGGCGGTTTTCTTTTTGGTGGGCGACACTACGCTGTCGCACCCATCCTCTACGCTATAACAGGCGTGGGCGGGGCGTTGACTATACAACAATTTTGATGTAAACTGTAATGACAACAAAATTGTTGTAAATTGCGCGGTGCCCCGGGGAGCCGCCGCGATGTTCAAGGTGATCTATTACGTCTCGCCCCGGGGGGAGAATTTCGTCCGGGATTTTATCCTGTCCCTGCCGGAAAAGGTAGGGCGCAAGGTCGCGGAGCACATAAAGTATCTCTCCCTGACCGGCCCGCTGGCAAAGCCGCGCTACGCCTGCTACCTGGGGGACAAGATATTCGAGCTGCGCGTCTCATTCGCGCATTATGAGCCGCGGATCCTCTACTTCTTCCACGCGCGCGGTATAGTCCTGACGCACGGGTTCCTGAAAAAGACCCGCGCCGTGCCTCCGGAGGAGATAGAGCGGGCTAAACGGATAAAAGACGGGTTTCAATAGGGCGGAGAACACATCTATGAAGAAAAAAGATTATACCCACGAGGACTTCGAGAAGGAATTCCTCAAGACCCCGGCGATGCGGCGGGCATACGAGCGCGGCGTGGCCGGGCTGCTCATCGCCCACAAGATAGCCGACCTGCGCGAGCGCCATCACATGACCCAGGCCGAACTGGCGCGCCGCCTGCACACCCGGCAGCAGGTGGTGTCCCGGCTGGAGCAGGATAAGTACCGCCCTTCGCTGACCACCCTTGAGAAGATTGCCCGCGTTTTCGGCAAGCGCCTGGAGATCAACTTCGTCTGATGGGGTGGCGAAATAACAAAGCCCCGCCCGCTATTTACGAGGAACCCTGCGGAACCCCACGGACGAGGACTTACTTGTTAAAAATAGTGTAGCAGACGGCCCTGGCCCGGTCAATGAGGCGTCGGGAAAGCCGCCGGGGAGAAACCCCGGCGGTTTTGTTTTGTAGAATAAGCGCGTAGGGGGAGCATATGAAAAAGGATTTTCCGCTCAAGAAGGTCTATACGCCTCATCACCGCGGCGGCCCCGACTTATTCGTCGACGGCAAGTCCATCGTTCTCAATAATAAGAGGTCAAAATGAAAAAGATGCTAAAGATCGGCGCGCTCATAGTCGGCGGTGCTGTTCTTCTTTTCGTCGCGTATATGTTCCTTCTCAAATACTACGGCGGGAAGTGCAACAAGGGCTCCGGAGAAGCGGCGATCTCCTCGTGCAATAAGCTGATGGCCCTCATGAGCCCTGTCGGATATTTCGACTTCATGCGTCCTCTCACCCTTCACAGGAAAGCGAATCTTTGCGGTGAAGCGGGGCTCAAAGAGGAAGCGGTGAAGACATTGGAGGAGATGCTCCGTTTTGCCGAGAAAGACAAACTCGGTCTCAAGACCCAGGAAATGAAACAGGGACTGCTGCTGGATACCTATGAAAGGCTGGTTATCGGTTACGCGGACCTGGGCCGGAGCGAGGATGCCTCGGGGTATGCGGAGAAAGCCGTCCAGATAGGGCCGAAGAATCCTGCCGCTTATCTCTCCCTGGCGGGGCTCCTGGCGCGGGAATACGCGGAAAAAAGCGGGGATCCGCGCAAATGCGAAAATCTCTCCCGCTTTACCGCGGTGGCCCGGGGGCTGATCTCCCGGGACGATAAGTTAAAGTCTTCCCCGGCCACCGGCATCCTGCTCAATTATTTTTCGGCCTGCGGGAATTTCTGTAAAGGCGATATACTGAACGGTTATTATTACCTGAACCTTCTCAAGGCGGGGCTTTCCGACGCCCGGACCGGCTCCGAGGAGACGAAGGCAATGATCATCACCGCCGAATCGATGATGAGCGGAAAAACGGAAGAAGCGCAGGGGTTCGTGGTAAGGCAGAAGGATGTATCGGTCCCGGCGGAGGCTTTGAGTTCTTACCGCCTGGGCATGTCTCGGTTCAGGGGCAAGCGCTACGCGTCGGCCATCGGCTATTTCGATAAGAGCCTGGCCTTAGCTCCTCATTTTACCGAGGCGATATCCAATAAATGCATGAGCCTGCAGTATCTGAAGAAGTACGCGGAAGCGGAGAAATGCTTCGATGACGGTCTTGCGAAGGGCCCGGATTCGGCGGTCCTGTGGAACAATAAGGGCACGCTGATGTTTTCCCTTAACAGGCCTGCCGAATCGGAAACCTGCTTCAATAATGCGGTCGCCAGCGATAAAAACTTCGCTGACGCCTGGGGTAATGCCGGGGCGTTGAAGCTGCACCAAAAGGATTACGATAAGGCTTTGCCCCTTTTTGACGAGGCCGTGCGGTTGGCTCCTGCGAATAAGGGATATATTCTTGGCCGGTGCAAGGCGCTGGACGGGGCCGGCCTGACAGCGGAAGCCGCCCGATGTTATAAGGCCGCAAAGAGATAGGAGCCGCGGCGGTCCCGGATTCTTCATCGCCGGCAGGACCGTTCAGCTCCGCGCTAAAAAATAGCCGCCGGGGAGAAGAGCCCCGGCGGTCTTGTTTTAAAGTCGCTGAGGGAGTTTATTGCAGCTGTCCTTTCAGCTCGGCCTTCTGACGCTCGGCCAGCGCGGAGAAGGCCGGGATGTTCACCTGCATCCAGTCGTAGAGGGGCAGGACGGCCCGCAGCGTGTTATCGCTGAGATTCTCCCGGAGCACGGCGTGCCACTGGTTAAGCTGCGCGGCCCAGTAGCTGTCGTGGAAGCCGTGGGAGCGGTAGGCTCTGAAGACCCATAGTACCGTGTCCGTCATCGTTTCCGCGTCGAAGTTGCGCAGCATCGATTCGATGAAGCGGGCGTGATTGGCGTGATTGTCCTTCATCATCTCGGAATTGTTCTTGCCGATGAGGCTTTCCAGGTCGGGCCTGGCCAGCAGCCTCTCGGTAACGGCTCCGGCCATCTTGGCGGCTTTCCGGCCGTATTCCTCCGCGGCTTCCGGGGGTATCCTTATGTCCTTAAGGGCGAGGACCAGCGTATTCCTGTCCATCCGTTCCTCCTTTGATCGCCTTGAGTAATTCCTCGAAACCGGTCAGCGGCAGGAATCCCAGCTCCGGCGGCGGCAGGTAACCGGCTTTTATGGGGCCGCCGCCAACATAGACTTTCGGGGCGGGCGCGGGATAGGCGTCCAGCGCTTTCTTTATATTGGTCAGTTCCATGGACTGGAAGGATATGGCGATGGAGAACCCGATGAACCCGGGCTTGAGTTTGGCGGCGGTCGCCGCCAGCTCCGCTGCCGGGACCCCGGGCGCTATGACATAGGAGGGGACCTTGTTGATGGCCAGGTAGTATTCGAGCATCCTGATCCCTACCGAATGGTAATTGCCGTTGACGCAGGCCAGGATGATGTCCGGCCTGGCGGACTGGCGGTAGTCTTCGGCGTGAGGCGACTTGGCCGAGAGCAGTTCCAGTGTCTGGCCCACGATGTCGGTATAGGCGTGCTCCTGGCCGACGTCGATGAGCCCTGTCTCCCACATCAGGCCGATATTCTGAAGCGTCGGCTGCAGGACGCCGAAGACGAGAGAGGTGTCGTCTATTCCCAGGTCGGCGGCCCTGGCGGTCAGCTCCCGGGCTTTTATGAACTCCCTGCGCAGTACCGCCTGGAAGATGTCCTTGAAAAAAAGCTTGATCCCTTTATTCTTGTCGATCAGCTTATCGTTTTCGTCCATGTCGCCCGCTTTGATCGCGCAGTCCGGGCATACGCCGTGGGAAACGTGATAGACGTTAAGCGGGGGGACTTCCCCCAGGAATTTCTGACACCAGGCGCACCAGCGGAGCATATAGAGCGAGTGTACATAATCATCGCCTGGATGTCATCACGGGCCGGCGGTCTTGTTTTGTAGAATAAGCGAATGCGGGGGATAATATTGTGCGCGCCAAGGAAAAGATGGTCATAGTCAACGACCTGATGCAGAAGGACTACAGGTACACGCTCTCGGCCGGGACCGGCAGGGATTTCGATCCGCGTTTCAAGCCCGAGCTGACCCCTGCGCAGATGCTGCGGCTGGGCGCGGAGGATGAGAGGCAGATAAAGCGCTGGCTGGCCGCGCGCCGGCACCTGGCGCAGCTGCGCAAGAATTGCCGACCCGGCCAGCGGGCCTGCCGCCTGCGCCAGAAGCAGGCGCTGCTGCATTGGGCTTACGATACCAGGAAATATTGACGGCGTTTTTCAGCCGTATGCCGCCGCCGGAAATCCGCGGTTATATCACCCCGCGGTGATGGCGCGGATATGGACCCCGATGTAATATGGCCAGAGCAGCAGGGCCATTACGCCCTTCCAGAAGGTGAGCTGCAGGAACCCTATGGTGAACAGCCAGCCCGAGAGCCATGAGAACCCGGTGAAGGCCTGATTTTCAATTTTTATTTTCTGCATGCGAAAATGATACCAAGTAGCCGCCCGTAAGACAAACCGCGTTGTGCGGGGCCGGGTAAAAGCCCGGGTTCTGTTTTGTAGAATAGTGGCATACCCGGGGATGGCCGCATGAAAATACTCATCATAGAAGACGACCTGGACCTTTCCGCGCTGCTGGCGGATTGCCTGAAGATATTCAAATATAAGACCAAGGTCGCGTGCAGCGGGGCGGAGGGTGTGAAGATGGCGCTGTCCTACATGCCGGACCTGGTGCTGCTCGACTATAATCTCGGCGACATGACCGGCCACGATGTGGCCGTGGCGATCGGGAACATGCGGAAAACTTCCGGCATTCCTTTCGTGGTACTGTCCGCCCACGGCGCCGACCCGATGCTGGTGCAGGGTTTCTCCAAATTCCCCAACTGCCGGGGCTCCATGTCGAAGGTCCTTTCCATAAAGGACGTACTCAAGGCTATTCACAAGGTGCTGCCGCCCAAAGCGGCGAAGGCACATAGCCACGAGGGGCACTGAGCCGCCGGACGGCCGCCGGGGGCGCTTGCCCGGGGGCGGCGCATTTGGGAGAATATAGGCCGATGGCCCTCATAATACAGAAATACGGCGGGACTTCCGTCGGCAATATAGAGCGGGTGCGCTCCGTGGCGCGCCGCGTCATCGACAGCGCCCGCGGCGGCAACAAGGTGGTGGCTGTAGTGTCCGCCATGGCCGGCGAGACCAACCGCCTCATAGACCTGGGCAAGACGGTGTCGAAGAACACCGAGGGCCGCGAGTTCGACGTGCTGCTGGCCACCGGCGAGCAGGTGACCACGGCGCTGCTGGCGCTGGCCATAGAGGACGCCGGGCGCAAGGCCGTGTCCTTCCTGGGCCACCAGGTGCAGATAACGACCACCGGTTCTTTTTCCCGCGCGCGCATAGAGTCGGTCAACGCCGAGCGCACGCGCAAAGCGCTCGACGACGGCTATATAGTGGTGGTGGCGGGTTTCCAGGGCGCCACGCGCGAGGGCTCCATCACCACGCTGGGCCGCGGCGGCTCGGACATCACCGCCGTGGCGCTGGGCGTGGCGCTCAAAGCCGACCGCGTGGAGTTCTACAAGGACGTGGACGGCATCTTCACCGCGGACCCGGGCGTCTGCCCCGACGCGCGCCTGCTGCCGCGCGTGGCCTACGAGGAGATGCTGGAGATGTCTTATCTCGGCGCGAAGGTGCTGCACCCGCGCTGCGTGGAACTGGCTCGCCGCAACGCGCTGCCGCTGGTGGTGCGCTCGTCGCTGAATTTCAATCCCGGCACCGTGGTGGTGCCCGAGGAGGAGCTTATGGAGTACGCCGCGGTCGCGGGCATAGTCTGCGACAAGAACCAGGTGAAGGTCTCGCTGACCGGCATCCCCGACAAGCCGGGGATACTGGCCGGCATCTTCACGGCCGTCGCCGAGGCCGACATCAATATCGACATGATAGTGGAGGACGTTTCGTCCGCGGGCGGGTCCAACTCGGTCTCGTTCACCTGCGGTTCGGCCGACCGGGCCGCCGCCGAGAGGGTGGCCAAAAAACTCAGCGCCGCCTACCCGGGCGGAGCCTGGGGGACAAAAGCAGGGCTGGTGAAGCTTTCGATAGTGGGCGCGGGCATGCGGCTGCACAGCGGCGTCGCCTCGCGCATGTTCACGGCCCTGGCGCGCGAGGGCGTGAGCGTCTACATGGTCAACACCTCTGATATCAAGGTATCCTGTCTTATAGAATCAAAGTACGCGGAGCTGGCCGTGCGCACGCTGCACGACGTTTTCGAACTGGCGCGGCCGCGGGCCGGGGCGAAGAAGGCCGGCGCTAAAAAATCCGCGCGCCGCAAGGGGTAGGGCGGGGGGCCCAATGGCTTACGGGTGGATGGGACTTTCTGCCCTGTGCGTCCGGTGAAGTAACGGGTAAAATATCTTAGTCTAAATCGATAATTCCGGGAAACCGGTATAGGGGTGCGTTAAATGAAAAAGCCATTCCATGTGGTTTCGATGTTACCGTCTCTTCTTATTGCCTCCACCGTGATACTCGCCGCCAGCGACAGTTCCGTCAGGGAACTGTCGGATGTCGGTGAAACCGTGAAGGAGATACTGCAGGAGCAGAAAGACGTCCAGGGCAAGCCGGTGCGGCCCGATCATCCGGTGAAGCCCGGCCAGCCGGTCAAGCCGCCGCGCCCCGACAATCCCAATCAGCCTCCCAAACCGCCCAAGCCGCCGCAGCCCCCGACGCCGCCTACTCCTCCTCCGCCGCAGCCGCCCAAGCCGGTGGACACCACGCACGCCTATAACGCCGGCGTGAGGGACGGTTCCGTCAACGGCGAGCGCGAAGGCCGCCGCAAGGGCTACTCCGACGGCGTCGACGAAGGCGAGAGGGAAGGCCGCCGCAACGGCACCAACGAAGGCGAGCGCAACGGCCGCCAGGCAGGCTACAACGACGGCTATACCGTGGACCAGTCCGCGGGCACCCACCAGGGCAATATCGACGGCCGCAATACCGGCGTCAGCAACGGCACCGCCGCCGGCGAGCGCCGCTGCTACGACGAGGGCTACTCGAGCGGCTACAATACCGCTTACGCCGAGGCGAAACAGCTGGGCCTGCAGGACGCCGCGTCCTACAGCTCCGGCTACGCCAAGGGCCAGGCCGACGCCGCGGTCATGGAGACCGAGAGCGGCCGCAAGGCCGGCTACCAGGCGGGCTTCAGCCAGCGCGAGAACGAGCTGCAGTCTTCCTTCCCCCAGATGCTGGCGATGGCCGGCGGCGTGACTAAGGGCCTGGACAGGGGCATACTGGACCTCACGATAGACCAGGCCCGCAACGGCTATTCCACGCCGGAGGAAAGGCAGGCCTACGATCGCGGCTACCGCGAGGGCTACCAGCGCAGCTACCGCCGCGCCTACGACGACGCCAAGCGGCAGGGCTATAACGAGCGCTACCACACCGCTTATCGCCGGGCCTACGACAACCAGTATTCGATAAGCTACCGCAGCGGCTACCTCGACGGCAAGGACAAGGGCTACAAGGCCGCCTACAGGACCGCCTACAATACGGCCTATTCCATGTCCTACGCCGAGTACAGCAACCGGGATTACCCCGAGAAGCGCGCGCAGGGCCTGGAGACCGGCCGTGTGAACGGCCGCAGCGAAGGCTTCGAGGCCGGCTGCGCCGAGCAGCGCAAGCGCGGCTATAACGAGGGCTACCAGCATAAGGCGGCCGAGGTGTATCCCGCCGCTTTCGCGGCCGGCAAGCAGTCCGGCATAGCGGCGGCCGAGCGGTTCTACGCGGAGAACGCCGTGGTCAAGGTCTTCGGCGCCGCGTTCTACGACGCCAACAACGACGGCAAATTCGAGGCCGGCGAGGACGTCATGCTGAGGGCCGAGCTCAAGAACTACGGCATGCGGACCTCCGAGACCGTCGCCATAACGGTGCAGAGCGAGCGCGGGGAGATAACCCTGCAGTCCGGACTCAGCGCCCAGGGCGTGGGCGGCCGGTCCGTCGTCACGGTCGACCTCAATATCGGCCGCATCTACGACATAGCAGCGCCGGAGCAGGACGCCCTGACCGTGACCTTCACCGAGAAGGGCCGGCAGATAGGCGAGCACCGCCAGCTCTATGTCAGGACCAACCCCAACAGGGTCGCCGTCATCAACAAGGACGACACCGCCATAAAGGAAAAGGCGGGCTGGCTCTTCGTGGGCACGGTGACCAAGCTGAACGCCGGCGAGAAAGTCCTTATAATCGGCGAGAAGGACGACTGGTACAAGGTCCGCAGGTCTCAGTTCGGTTCCGGCAGCTGGACCGAGGGCTTCGTCAAGAAAGGCAAGGTCAGCCTCCAGTAGTCGGGGACTTTGTTTAGTTCTTTAGTTGTTGACGGACCGCCGGGGCGAACCCCCGGCGGTCCTGTTTTTGCGGGCGGGAGCCGTTTATTTCCTGATTTTTTTGACTATGGCTACCACGGTGAAGACGACCAGGAGCGCGCCGAGCAGCTGGGCGCCCGGGCTGTCGTCGTATCCGCCGTAGGCGACCATGAATACGCCGTTGAGTATGGCGAGGAGGTAATAGGCTATCTCGGTCTTCTTCATCCGCATATTATGCCGTATTCCGCTTCGCCGGGCAATCCGCCGTCCGTCCGAAGGTTTTGTTTGGTAGAATTTCGATATGAGCGGCGGAAAGAATATCCCGATATACCAGGTGGACGCGTTCACGGATAAACTTTACGGCGGCAACCCGGCCGCGGTATGCCTGGTGGACGAGTGGCCCTCCGACGCGGAGATGCTCGATATCGCCCGCGAGAACAACCTCTCCGAGACCGCCTTCCTGCTGCGCGGCGTCGCCGGCAACGAGCTGCGCTGGTTCACGCCCGGCACCGAGGTGGACCTCTGCGGCCACGCCACGCTGGCGACGGCCTTCGTTTATTTTAACTTCCTCGATAAAGGCGCGGAGTCGGTGCGTTTCCTCACGCGCGTCAGCGGCCCCGTAGAGGTGGCGCGCGACGGGGACCTGCTGGCACTGGACTTCCCGTCCC
>DNQL01000321.1 GCA_003500765.1 Elusimicrobiota bacterium
AAAAAGGTCCCGGCGGGCCGGGACCAATGGCCCCTCGCAGAGCCCGGCGCACCGACTGCGGCGATCCCCGCAAGGCGAGGACAAGTGCCGCCCCTTATCCGGTCCAATTGCTATAATTTACACGAGGGTTGAAGGAGAAGACATGAAAGATAAAGTAGCCAAAGTGATAGAGAAGATAAAGCCCATACTGGCGGCCGACGGCGGCTCCGTGGAGCTGGTCTCAGTAGACGAGAAAAGCGGTGTCGTCACCGTGCGCCTGACCGGCGCCTGCGGCTGCTGCCCCCACGCCGCCATGACGCTCAAGGGCGTTGTGGAGCGCATGGTGCGCGAAGAGGTTCCCGAGGTCAAGGAAGTCACCGTCGGCTGACCCGGCCCGCGGCATCAGCCGGGGACGCCGTACCGAATGGAGTCCAGGCGCCTTTTCCCGGTCGTACATGCCCCTTATAAACCTGCATACCCATTCCAGTTTCTCCGACGGCACCCTGCCGCCGGAGAAGCTGGCCGCCGCGGCGGCCGCCGCGGGGGTGAACTATTTTTCCCTTACCGACCACGACAATATCGGCGGCTGGCGCGCCCTGGGGCCCCTGCTTTCGGCGCGCGGCCTGCGCTGGTGCTGCGGGGTGGAACTGAGCACCCGCCTGCACGACAGCCTGCACGTGCTGGGCTACGGCGTGGATCCCTGCGGCCCCGCCCTCCTCTCGGCGCTGGAAGAGTTCCGGCGGAGGAGGGTGTCGCGCATGGAGGAGATACTGTCCCTGCTGCGCCCCCTCGGTTTCTCCGCCTCGATGGCGGACCTGGAAGCCGCCGGGAAGGCCCCCGCCGGCGAGGGGAACCCCTCAAGGACCTACGGCCGCCCGCACCTGGCCGACCTGATGGAGTCGCGCGGCTTCGTTAAGAACCGCAAGCAGGCCTTCGAGAAGTATATCGGCTACGGCTGCCCGGCGTATGTCCCGCCGCGCGGCCCCGACATGGAAGAGTCCATAAAGGCGATAAAGACGGCCGGCGGCGCCGCCGTTATCGCCCATCCCGGCGTGGTGGAGAAAGTGCTGGACCTCGGCGCCTGGAAGGACATGGGGCTCGAAGGGCTGGAGGCTTTCTATCCCTGCCACACCGTGCGCAAGATGGGGGAGTTCGTCGCTCTCGCCCGGCGTTTCGGTCTCGGTGTCACCGCCGGAACGGACTTCCACGGCCCGGGCACCGGCCGCGAGGAAATGAGCGGCTTCGAATATGACCCGGAGAATTTCGGCTGGCTGGAACGGTACTGGTCATGAAGATAATATCCCACCGCGGCGCTTCCGGTTATTCCCCGGAGAACACGCTTAAGGCCTTCGAGCTGGCCGTGCGGATGGGTTCGCGCGACTTCGAGTTCGACGTGCACCGGACGCGCGACGGAAAACTGGTGGTTCACCACGACTACGACCTCTCCCATACGGCCGGCGAGCCGGCCAGGATCTCGGACCTGGATTACGCTGAACTCTCCCGCCTCAACGCCGCCGCCCATTTCGCGGCCGATCCATCTTTCCAGCGCGTCCCTCTCCTGGACGAGGTCCTCGATATCGTGGCTCCCGCCGCGGACTGGATCAATTTCGAGGTGAAGAACGACGGCGGCGTCTATCCCGGCATAGAGCCTGAAGTCCTCGCGGCGCTGAAAGCCCGGCCCGGCCTTTTTGAAAAATCCCTGGTCTCGACGTTCGACCACGACACGCTGCGCCGCTTCCGGGCGCTGTCGCCGCAGCTGCGTCTCGGCTGGCTCGGTCACGGCCTCAGCGAGGTCCTGCTGGCCCCGGCGCTGCTCAAGGCCCGCGCGCTGGGAGCGGTCAATTTCCATCTCGCGCTGCGCATAGCTTTCGGGGCCAATGTCGCCCTTATAAAGAAGGCCGGCTTCGCCGTCTGCGTTTACACGGTCAATTCCGCGAAGGACGCGCTGCGCATGAGGGAGATAGGCGTCGACGGCGTCTTCAGCAATTATCCGGATATCATGGAGAAGAAAGAGTGACCCCGGAGCTCAGGGACGAAGTTAGGCGGCTGGCGGCCGCCGGCCTGGACAGGCGCTGCGTGGCGGGCGGACTGGAGCGGGTCGCCGGGCTGACACTGGAGATAAACAGGCTCAAGAAAGAGCGCGGCGCCGTCATAGCGGCGCATGTCTATCAGTCGCCCGAGGTCATACTCGGCATAGGCGACTTCACCGGCGATTCGTACAAGCTGGCCGACGACTGCCGGCGTACCGGCGCCGAGGCGATAGTTTTCTGCGGCGTCCACTTCATGGCCGAGACGGCCAAGATCCTGAACCCTTCCAAGAAGGTCTATGTCCCGTCCTCCAACGCCGGCTGTTCGCTGAGCGAGGGGATAACCGCGGAGGACTTAAGGCGTCTGAAAGCGGAACATCCCGGCGCGCCGGTGGTCACCTATATCAACACCTCGGCCGAGGTCAAGGCGGAATCCGACTGCATCGTCACCAGCGCCAACGCGGCGAAGATACTGCGGCGGATGTACGAAAAGCACGAAAAAGTCGTCTTCGTACCGGACCGGTTCATGGGAGCCAACCTGGCGCGCGAGCTGGGAAAGACGCCCGGGAAAGACATCATACTCTGGAACGGCTCCTGCGTGGTGCACGAGCGGTTCGACCCGGGGCTGATCAAGATATACAGGGAGCGCTGGCCCGGTCTTGTCGCGCTGGCCCACGCCGAATGCCCTTCGGAGCTGATAAAAGCCGTGGATTTCATGGGCGGCACCGGCGACATGATGCGCTACGTGGAGAGCACGAACGCCCCGGCCTACCTGCTGGTGACCGAATGCGGTTTCGGCGAGCTGGCGCGCCTGCGCTTCCCGGGTAAGAATTTCATCGGCATGTGCCGCCTCTGCCCCTACATGAAGTCGATAACGCTGGAGAGCGTGCTGGCCCTTCTCAAGGACCCGGCGGCCCCGGAAGTGACGGTGCCCGCCGGCATAGCCGGGCGGGCACGCGTCGCCATAGACAGAATGTTCGAGCTGGCGGCCTGAATCGCCGCCCGCCGCGCCTGTTACTCTTCTTCTTCCAGCCCCCATACCACGCTCTTATGCAGCCAGCCGGTGGCTTCGCCGTCGGTCACCTGCAGCCAGCTCCCCTCGGCCTTTATGAGCCTCATCGGGTAGCCCTGTTCCAGTATCCAGATTATATCCCCCCCGGGCTTCTCGCGAAGATTGGCTTTTTCGGTCTTCACCGCGACCGTGACCACTTTGGACAGTATGGACCCGTGCATCCAGCCTTCGTCCCCTTCGTAATCGCGGACATGCACCCATGCCCCGCTGCGGCCCAGGACTTCGAAGGGGGTAAAGCGCAGTACCTGCCAGAGGGTTTCGTTGCCCCCCCCCGGAGCGCTCCGCACATTAGCCATTTTCGCGGTGACAGAGAGAACCTCCGCCGCGCCGGGCGCGGCTAAAGCTGTTATCATGGCGACCATCATTAAGAACGTACGCATAAGGCTACTCCTTACGTATAGTCTAGCGGCCGGAGGCGTACGGGGCAATGTCCTGTGTGTTAAATCTTTGTTAAATCTTGCGGGCCGGGACGGGCCCTATTTTGTAACATAGAAAGCCATGAAGCCCGATATAAGGGACCGTACGCGCGCGGAACTGGAGGAGAGCCTCTCCCTGCTCGGGGAGAAGCCGCTGCACGCCGCTGCGGTGTTTGGCGCGCTCTACAGGGACGGGGCCGTCTCTTTCGCGGACATGGGGCGCGTGCCGGAACGGGTCCGCCGGCTCCTGGCGCGGGATTTCCGCCTGGCCCCTTTCGAAAAGCCCGAGGTGCTGGTCTCCGCCGCGGACGGTACGCGTAAACTGCTTTTCTCTTTCCCCGGGCGCGCCCCGGCGGAGAGCGTGGTGCTGCCGGGCAAAGGCAGGCTCTCCGCCTGCCTCTCCTCGCAGTCCGGCTGCGCCTGCGGCTGCTCTTTCTGCTCTACCGGCGCGATGGGACTGGTCCGCGACCTGCTCCCGGCCGAGATCACGGCCCAGTACGCCGCCTGCCTGCGCGAGGCCGGCGGGGAACTGTCCAGCCTGGTCTTCATGGGGATGGGCGAGCCTTTCCTGAACTGGGACAATTTCAGGCGGGCGGCGCAGATACTTTCCGACGACGCCGGATACGGCTTCCCGCAGAGCAGGATGACGGTCTCGACGGTGGGGATAGTGCCGGCGATAAGGGAACTGACGGCTTCGGGACTGAAGGTCAAGCTGGCCGTATCCGTGGTCGCCGCCGACGAGCGGCTGCGCGCCCGGCTGGTGCCGATGGAGGCGCGCTACCCGCTGCGGGAAGTGATAGCGGCCGCGCGCGAGCACTGCGCGGCCAGGCGCGCCCAGGTCTTCTTCGAATACATCGTTTTCGACGGCGTGAACGACTCCGCGGAGGACGCGGCCCGGCTGTGGCGCCTCATAAAGGACATTCCCTGCCGCCTGAACCTTATCCCGCATAACCCGCCCGGCGGCCCGGGCGCGGGGGTCACTCCGCGCGTGAAGGCTTTCCAGAAAACGATGATGTCTTTCGGGGTCAGGACTTACCTGAGGCTTGAAAAAGGCCCGGATATTTCGGCGGCCTGCGGCCAGCTCGCCGCCAGCCGGCGGGGCTCAGCGGGCTGAAACCGGCTTGCGGGCCAGGCAGATGAGGCGGTTGCGGTCCGCCGAGACCCGTTCTCCCCCGAACCCGCCCCAGAAAGAGACCGGTTCGAGGCCGGCTTTCTCCAGCGCGGCCGCCAGGCGGGCCGCGTCGTAGAGGCGGTTGAAGAATCTCCTGCTGACGGCCCTTCCGCCCGGCTTTATGCGCGTCCATTCATTAAAACAGCCGTCCCGGGTCAGGGCGTTCTCTTCCAGATGCCAGCCCCCGCTTTTCAGGCGGAGCCAGTTGCGGGGACGGAAGTCCTTCCTGACGAAAGCCCCGTTCACCACGTCTATGAGGAACAGCCCTCCCGGCTTCAGCGCGCGGGCGACGCCCTTGAGTGTCCTTATATCGTCGGAGAAGCGGGGGAAATAGCCGAAGCTGGTGAAGAGGTTCACGGCCGCGTCGAATTCGCCCTTGAAGGGGATGCGGCGCATATCGCCGCGGACCAACCGCAGGCGGACGTTCTTTTTCCCGGCGCGCTCCGCCGCCTCGCGCAGGTATTCGGCGGAAAAATCCAGCCCGGTGACCTTCATTCCCCTGCGGGCGAATTCCACCGCGTGGCGGCCGGGGCCGCAGCAGAGGTCGAGCAGGGCCGCGCCTTTTTTGAGACGGAGTTTTTTCAGGACGAAGGCCGCCTCGGAAGGGGCCTTGGCGACGGCGAGCTCGCCGGCGGGGTTATAGAAGGAGTTCGTGAAGAACGACTTGTGCCATTCCCTTGGGACTTTCATTTCTTTTTCGGCCCCGCTTTGACCAGGCTGCGGAGCACGCCTATTCCCCCTCCAGGCTGATGACCTTCTTGTCCACGGCCAGAGAGTCGTCGTAGGGGGGCGGCTCGTCCTTTTTCTTCTTGTCGGCGGCCGGCTTTTTAGGCGCGGGGGCTTTTTTCGCGCCGGCCTTGCCTATCGGGTTCGCCTCCTCATCGAGCTTGTAAGAGGACTTGGTCCCCTCGTGGCGGAACTTGTAGCCGGAGTCCTCCGCCGTTTTCGACTTTTTCGGGGAGGCTTTTGTTTTCTTTTTGCCGGTCAGGGGTTTGCCTGCCTTGTCGTACTTGTACTGATGCGAATCCTGCGCTTTGAACTTGTAGCCCGAACCCCGTTCCTTTTTTTTGGCGGCTTTCTTCTTAGCCTTGCTTTTCACTGGGGCGGCCTCTTTTTTCTCTCCGTCCCCGTCCTTGATCTCTATGGTCTTTTTTTCGGCCGGTATCGACAGGCCCGCGTCATCCGCCAGGACCGGCAGCGCTATCAGCAGCGCGGCGGCGGCCAGCATGAGATTTTTCATTTTTTCTCCTTCGCCCGGCGTTCGGCGGCCGTCACCGCCGCGGCCAGCAGGCAGGCCAGGGTGACCGGGCCCACTCCGCCGGGCACGGGCGTTATCCGTCCCGCCGTCCCGGCCAGCGCCGCGAAATCCGCGTCGCCGCACATTTTCCCATCGGGGCCGATATTGGTCCCGACGTCGATGACCACGGAACCCGGGTTTATCATGTCGGGTTTGAGCCACAGCGCCTTGCCGATGGCCGTCACCACTATCTCCGCGCGTTTAAGGACGGCGGCGATGTCCTTCGTCCGCGAATGGCAGAGCGTCACGGTGGCGTCGAGGCAGGTCAGCATATGCGCCGCCGGCCGGCCGACTATCGCCGAGCGGCCGACCACGGCTATCTCTTTCCCGGCCGGGTCTATGCCGGCGCGCTTCATTATCTTCACTACGGCCAGCGCCGTGCAGGGCACGAAGAACCCCCCGCCTTCTATCTCCTTCCAGGTCTTGGCCAGGAAAAGCCGGCCCATGTTCAGAGTGGAGAGAGCGTCGGGGTCCTTGGCCGGGTCCAGCAGTTCCCAGGCTTCCGGCACGTCGAAGCCGGCCGGCAGGGGGCGCTCCACCATTATCGCGTCGACGCCCGGGTCGGCGCCGAGCTCCCGCAGCAGGCCGAAGAAATGGTCCCGGCCTTTGGATTCTTCCGGCATTATCAGGCGCGTTTCTATGCCCGCCTTGTCGCAGGCGGCGATCTTGCGTTTGACGTATATGGCGGAGGGAGAATCCGCGTAATAATTCACGATCGCCAGCGAGGGCTTCCGGCCCAGGAGCGCGGCCGCGGCCGCCGCGCGGGAGGCGACGTCGGCGAGGATGGACTGCGAGAGGGTCTTGCCTTCTATGATATCTGCCATGAGGGTATTTTAGCAAAAGGCCGCCGCCGGTTCCCGCGCAAAAAAAACCGCCCGGGCGGGGGCCCGGACGGTTTTTGTTCCTTGGTCTTTGAAAACCGCGGATTACTTGCGCTTGCCTTTCTTGGCCTTGGCCTTCTTTTTGCCCTTCCCGGCGTTGACCATCTTGGCGCGGGATATGTCACCGGCCTTGTCGAGGAAATACAGGAAGCCTTCCTCTTTCTTGACGCCGGCCTTGGCGACCTTGGAGGGCTTGCCGCCCTTTTTGCCGCCGCGGGCCATCTTGGCGCGGGAAACATCGCCCTGCTTGTCGATGTAATAAAGGAAACCATCCTCGCGCTTCACATGCAGTTTCATTACTTTCTCAGCCATTTCTTCTTCCCTCCTAACGGGAACTTCGTCTTGGAATTACACCGAAAGTTTACATTATGCCGACGGAGAATTCAAGGGCGAATTTTATGCGCCGACCGTTTTTACCGCGCCGGGCGGCGGTTCGGCCGGCTCCGGGTCCGTCGGCAGGTGCGCCTGGAAGAACTCGGCGACCTTGCGGCGGTAGGCTTCCCCGCCGACCTCGGCGCATTTGGCGTGCCCCGCCCCGGTGACGGTCCAGAGCGATTTCTCCGTCGAGCCGCACGCTTCGTAGAGGGCCCGCGCCTCGGGCTGCGGCACCAGCTCGTCGTGGTCTCCCTGTATGAAAAGCACGGGCTGCTTCACGGCCGGCGCCGTGTGGACGGGGCTGTAGGGTTCGGGGTCGGCGCCGAGCTTGAGGCGCACGAAGAAGAGGATCATGGGTATCAGCGGGTAGAACGGCACCTTGAGCCGCCGCCAGCCCCAGTTGGCCACCACGCGCGTGTATGAAAGGAATATGTTCTCGGCCAGCAGGCATTTTACTTCGGGCCTGCGCGAGGCTCCCCACATCGCCACCGACGCGCCCATCGAGAGGCCGAACAGAGCCAGGCCGCCGCAGGCCTCCGGCCTGTTGGCGTGCAGCCAGGCGAAGGCGGCCTCCAGGTCGCGCGTTTCAAGGTAACCGACGCTGGCCGCGCTCCCGGCGCTTTCGCCCGAGGCGCGGAAGTCGAAGTAAAAAAGGTTGAAGCCCAGAGCGGCCAGGAAATGGGTGTCCTTCATCAGGTCGGATTTGTTGGATCCCCACCCATGGCAGAAGACTATGGTCCTGGAGCTTGCTTCTCCTTCGGCCGGGATGAACCAGCCGCGCAGCGCGACGCCGTCGGTGGAGGGGAAGATCACCGGCTCATAGGCCAGCCTGAACTGGTCCGGGAGGTGGGAGATCTTCATGCGGGCGGGCTGTATTATCGAGAAGCTCTTGAGGTACGCCAGCCAGACGGTTCCGGCTGAGATAGCCAGCAGCGAGAAGAGCAGCCAGTAGAAGATCTCCTGTGCGGTCATTTGAGAACCCCTTTAAGTCCGAGCAGGTCGGCGTAATCGTAGAATCCTTTTTCCTTCCCGGCCAGCCAGAGGGCGGCCGTTATGGCGCCGTCGGCGAAAACGTCGCGGGAGTGGGCCCGGTGCGTGAGCTCCACCCTCTCGTGCGGCCCCGCCAGCAGCACGGTGTGCTCGCCGACGATGTCGCCCGCGCGGGCGCTGGACACCGCCGCTTTCCGGCCGGCGGCTTTTACGGCGTCGAGGTACCGCAGCGCGGTGCCCGACGGGGCGTCCTTCTTGAGCCTGTGGTGGACTTCGCTGACGTGGATATCGAAACCTTCCAGTTTTTCGGCCATGAGCCGCGTCAGCGCGAAGGTCAGGTTGACGGCGGGGCTCATGTTGGGAGAGACGAAAAGAGGGATGCGGGAGGAGAGGGCGCGGAGCCGCTCCAGCTGTTCCGGCGAGAAGCCGGTGGTGCCGGTGACCAGCGGCACGCCGGCCTCGGAACAGCTG